>JALDXP010000135.1:0-7493 GCA_032154885.1 Actinomycetota bacterium | reverse complement strand
CCGCCATGTCGAGAACCTCACGTCGAAGGTCACAGGGCTAACCATCTCTGAACTCCCGTAAACGCAACATCAAGGCTTTTCGTTCCCGTTGGGACGGCCATTCCAAACAGGTTCGGAGCCCGGACCGGTCGCGGATGGGGGCGGATTCAGTCGAACGGATACGGCTCGGGGACGGCGCCCGGACCGAGGCGCCCCAGTTCAGCCCGGGCAACCGACCTGCGGTGGACCTCGTCGGGCCCATCGGCGATCTGGAGCCAGCGTCCCATCGAATAGAACCGTGCCAGCGGGAAGTCTCCGGTGAAGCCGGCGGCCCCGAAGAGCTGGATGGCACGATCGGCGATCTCGGTGAGAAGGGCCGGTGTCACGACCTTGATCGCGGCGATCTCGGTGCGGGCCGCCTTTGCTCCCACTTCGTCGATCATCCACGCCGTCTTCAGAACGAGCAGACGGGCTTGCTCGATCCGGATCCGGGCGTCGGCGATCCACTCCTGGATCACCCCCTGCTCGGACAGGGGGCGCCCGAAGGCGGTACGAGCCTGGGACCGCTGCACCATGAGGTCGAGGCACCGCTCAGCGGCGCCAATAGCTCGCATGCAGTGGTGGATCCGTCCCGGGCCGAGCCTGGCCTGGGCGATTGCAAACCCGCCACCCTGCTCGCCGAGGAGGTTGGCAACCGGGACTCTCACGTCGTCGAATCGGATCTGTGGGTGCCCTCCCCGATCCTGATAGCCGAAGACCGTCGGCTCGCGCTCCACCTCCACGCCGGGACTGTCCATCGGAACAAGCACCATTGACTGACGACGGTGCGGCTCGGCGTCGGGGTCCGTGACTCCCATCACGATCGACACCTTGCACCGGCTCGAGGCAGCGCCCGAGCTGAACCACTTCCGACCGGTTATCCGATACACGTCTCCCTCGCGGATGATCCGGGTTCGGATGTTGGTGGCGTCCGAGCTGGCGACATCGGGCTCGGTCATCGAGAAGCAGGAACGGAGCTCGCCATCGAGCAGCGGCGCCAGCCAGGTCTCCTTCTGCTCAGGAGTGCCGAACAAGTGGAGGATCTCCATGTTCCCGGTGTCGGGTGCCGAGCAGTTGATGGCCTCGGGTGCGATCTCGGGGCTCCGACCTGTGATCTCTGCGAGCGGGGCATACTCGAGAACACTGAGGCCGGCTCCAAGCTCGGAATCTGGGAGAAAGAGATTCCACAGCCCGCGGCTGCGAGCCTCGGTCTTCAGCTCTTCGATCACAGCCGGGTGATGATGGGGGTTGCCCGACTCTTCCATCTCCCGCTGGTACACGCCCTCAGCCGGATAGACCGACTCTTCCATGAATGTCTGCAGACGCGTCCGCACCTCTTCGACCCGCGTGCTGTAAGCGAAGTCCATCGTGCCGGGAAGTTAGTGGCCCGCTAATGCTCGGGCTCGGCCTGTGGCTCGGGCCCAGGCTTCGGCTGCGGCTCGCGATCGGCGTCGGGCACGGGCGCCTGATCGGCCGGGGCTTCGGCGTCGACGGGCGGGGGATCGAACGTCATCTGTGGGATCGGAGCGGGAGGCCGCGTCTGACCACCTCGGCCCCGCGTCAGCTCCCCCATCAGAAGCCATCCCGCGATGAGAGCGAGGAAGATCCGCTGGGCCCAGAGCGCCCACGCGAGGGCACCCACAGCCGTGATGAAGAACACGATGTTGGCTGTGACCTCGGCCCTGGCCGGAATCACTTTCTGGAGGAGTGAGGTAAAGAGATGTCCGCCGTCCAGCGGCCGGATGGGGAGCCAGTTGAGTAAACCCCAGAGGACGTTGACGACGATCAAGTTGCGGACCACGAAACCCGCCACCTCGAAGTAAGGCCCGGTGAAGCGGTCGAACAACCACACAAGGCCGCCGAAGAGGACCCCTACTCCCGACCCTGCAGCCGCAACCAGGGCCCGCTGGCCCGGGCTCAGCTCCTTGTCGGGCACTGACCAACTCGTGAGGCCGCCGATGCCATTGAGCTCGATTTCGACCTCGGCGCCGTACGAGCGGGCGGTAATGGCATGTCCGAGCTCGTGAATGAGGATCGAGACGAACACGATCACCACCCAGGCGACGAGGTAGATGATCGGGCTCCTGCTGGTGAGCCCGATCAGGGCGGCGATCACCAGGAACGAGGGGCGAATCGTCACCGGGATCCCGAACAGCCGGAAGGATGGCATGGCCCCATGATGGCCCACCTTGGGAGTCTTCGGGACAAAGGGCGTGGTTACGCTCGGCTGATGAACGACGATCTACGAACCAAGGTGGCCGCCGACCTCCCCCGACTCACCGGGCTACTCGGCGACTTGGTCAGACTTCCCTCGGTCAGCGCCCTCGGGCATGACAAGACAAAGGTGCGCGAGGCAGCGGAAGCGATCGTCGGGATTCTCGATCGGGCCGGGTTCCAGGACGCCCAGCTACTGGAAGCGGACGGAGGCAACCCGGCGGTGTTCGCCCATATCCCCGCGCCGGCAGGTGCTCCCACACTTCTCCTCTACGCCCACTACGACGTGCAACCGACGGGGCCATCCGACGAGTGGTCCACCGATCCGTTCGAGCCCGTCGAGCGCGAGGGCCGTCTCTACGGAAGGGGGGCCGCCGACGACAAAGGCGGGATTGTGATGCACCTCGGGGCGATCGCAGCCCACGACGGCCGACCGCCAGTTGGCGTCCAGATCTTCTTCGAGGGAGAGGAAGAGGCCGGGTCATCGAGCCTGGCGGCCATCCTCGAGCGCTACTCGAGTCTTCTCACCCCCGACATAATCGTCATCGGCGACGGGGGGAACTGGTCGGTGGGGGTGCCCGCGTTCGTCACGTCGTTGCGAGGAATCGCCGGCGTCTCGTTCGAGTTGCGCACCTTGAAGAAGGCGGTCCATTCGGGATCGTTCGGCGGTGTGTTCCCCGATGCCCTGACCGCCATCATCCGTCTGCTGGCAACTCTCCACGACGACAAAGGCAACGTGGCGATCCCCGGTCTCGTCAGCGAGGAGGTCGGAGGCATCGACGTGCCCGAGCAGATGGCCCGTGAGCACGCAGGGACTGTGGATGGCCTGGAACAGATCGGCACCGGCACGATCCCTTCCCGAATCTGGACCCGGCCAGCCGTTTCGATCCTCGCCCTCGACGCACCCCCGGTGTCGGAGGCCATCAACCAGCTGGTCCCGGTGGCAAGAGCAAAGGTCAGTCTGCGAACCGCTCCCGGTCAGGACACGATCGCGGCGCGCGACGCGTTGAAGAAGCACCTCGAAGAGAACGCCCCATGGGGCACCAGGCTGGACTTCTTCCACGAGGAGTTGGGCGACGCCACGAGCCTCGACATGGACACCTTCGCCGTCCAAGCGTGGTCTGCTGCCTTCAAAGAGGCCTTCGAAAAGGACCCGGTCCACATGGGGGCAGGGGGCTCCATTCCTTTCATCTCGACCTTCTCCGAGATGTATCCGGGCGTCCCGATCCTGGTGATCGGGACGAGTGACCCCACCAGCGCTTATCACGCCCCCAACGAGAGCCAGGATCTGGCCGATCTGGGCAAGGCGGTGCTCGCCGAGGCGATCGCGTTCAGGTTGATTGCCCAAGCATCAACGTGACCCGGCGAATCCGTTCTGCCGCCATGCCTCGTATACCACCACCGCCGTCGAGTTGGAGAGGTTGAGCGAACGGACGCCGGGCCGCATCGGGAGACGAAGACGGTCCGTCACCCACTCCAGCTCCTTGATCTCGTCGGGAAGGCCGACCGACTCCGGGCCAAACATGAGGCAATCACCCGGGCGGTAATCGACTTCGGTGAAGAGCACGTCGGCATCGACGGTGTAGGCAAACACCCGGTCCGGCCGGCGGGCGGCGCGCCAGCTCTCCAGGTCGTCATGGACGCTGACACTCGCCTTCTCCCGATAATCCATGCCCGCCCGGCGCAGCTTGGCGTCGTCCATGTCGAAACCGAGTGGGGAGATGAGATGGAGATGGCATCCGGTTACGGCAGCGAGACGCATCGCGTTGCCCGTGTTGGGAGGTATCTCCGGCCGGTAGAAGATTATGTCGAACATTTTTGGTCGAACACGTCAGCGCAGATCGAAGAGTCGCAGCTCGGTGTCTTCGATGTCGCGGAGACCGTCGTAGTCGACCTCGAGTGCGACGATCCCCCGTGACTCGGCCAGTACCCGAGCCTGCGGGGTGATCAGCTGGGCGACGAACATCCCGCGCACTGGCCCAAGCCGCGGGTCCTGACCCAATCGCTCCAGATAGCGGGTGAGTTGCTCCACCCCATCGATCTCGCCCCTCCGTTTCACCTCGACGGCCACCACGCGCCCTTCGTCGTCGGCGCAGAGGAGGTCTACCGGTCCGATGTCGGTGGGGTATTCGCGACGGATCAGGCTGAGCCCGTCTCCCAGCACCCAGGGCCGAGCGGCGAGCAGCTCCTGGAGATGTGCCTCCACGCCGTCCTTCTGCAAGCCGGGATCGTCACCCAGGGCGTGGGTTACATCCTCCAGTATTTCGGAGATGGCGATCACCAGCTTCTCCCCCTTGCCGTTGGTCACCTCCCATCGGTCCTCGTAGGTCTCGAGGACGTTGGGAGATACCATCCAGTTGAGCGGTTTGGAGGCGTTCCCGTCGGAGTGGATGGCGAGGGTTCCATCGGCCTTGACCATGATCAGCCGCACCGCCTCCGGCAGATGGGCGGTGACCCGGCCGGAGTAGTCGACCGTGCAGCGGGCGATGACCAGTCTCAAACGTGGGCGAGGGTACCGGTGCGATGGATCCTGCCGGCGACCACCGCGCACACGAAGAAAAGGCACGCCAGGACCACCCAGCCCGGGGTGTAGCTCCCGAGCCGGTCGACGGACAGACCCATCAGCGGGGCGCCAATACCGATTCCGGTCAGGAAGCCAAGCATCGCCAGACCCGTGCCGCGACCCACCAATTCAGGCAACGAATAGTCCATCACTGCCAGCATCCCGACGGCGTTCCAGGCGACGGCTCCAGATCCAATCAACAGGGCCGCCGGTATCAGAACCCAGGAGGGCATGCTCCCCGCCGAGGCCAAAGCGAGAAGTAGCGCGGCGACGGCCGACTGCGCCGCCAACAGGCGCAGCGTCCGACCGTGTCCCAGCCATCGCTCCGAGGCCGAGCCCCATGTGATCCGGGCGATGACGCCGACCAAGCCGACACCGGCGATGAGAAGACCGGCTTGAGCCACGCTCCAACCCTGACTCTCCTCAGCGAACAGCGGGAGGAACGTCGTCGTGGCCGAGACTCCCAACCCGATGAGGGTGCCATAGACCGCAATCCACTTGACCGCCGTTGGGATGGGCGAAACGGGAGCCCCCTCGACCCTCTGCGCTCTCTGGACCTCGGGGCGCCGCCACATCCCTACCAGGCCGACCGCCGGAAATACCAGGAAGGAGGCAAACGCCAGCCGCCAGTTGGTGGCCGCGGCAAGGGCTGGAAGTAGAAGGCCCCCCAAGAACGCCGCCATCTGCACCCCGGACTGCTTGATGCCGGTGATCACGCCCCGGGCACCGGCCACGATGTTGTCGACGATCAGGGCGTTGGTGGCAGGGTTGGTCCATCCGTTGGGCACGCCGCTCAGCACTGCCCCGCAGACGAGCACCAAATAGCTGGGGGCGACCGCGACCAGGACCATGGCGATCATCCCCAGGATCAACACCCCGATCACGGACTTGACGCTGCCAATGCGGTCGGTGAAGCGGCCGAAGATCGGAGAGAGCAGGGCTCCTGTGAACCCACTCGCCGAGACCAGGATCCCGATCTGCCATCTGTCCACCTCGAATTCGTCGATCAGGAAGGAGGCGAGAACGCCAAACGCGCTCTGACCAAACGTGGCCACTCCCATCGCCGTGGCGGTCACAGCAGCCAGGGAGAACCTGCTGAAGGGTCGAGTCGAAGGCTCGGTGATCGACAATTAGTGTCCGATTGTCGATTGGAGGATGCTCATGATGCGAATCCTGGTGGGGACCGAGAAGGGCGCCTATCTACTAAGCGAGTCCGGCTCAGACTGGCAGGTCGAGGGCCCGATGTTCCCCGGGTGGAAGGTGACCGCCTTTGGCCAGACCTCAGGCGGAGAGCGTATCGCGGCTACCGGCAGCAACTGGTTCGGCGTGGGCGTGCACCACAGCGAGAACCTGCTCGATTGGAAGCCCAGCGACTCGCCCCCAGCCTGGCCAGAGGGGTCGGACCGAAAGATGGAGCAGATCTGGACCTTTCACAATGAGGGAGACCGACTTCTGGCCGGCGTAGCTCAGGCGGGTCTGTTCTCATCCGACGACGGGGGCATGAGCTGGGACCCGGTCACAAGCCTCAACGAGCATCGCACCCGGGACCAGTGGACTCCTGGGGCGGGTGGTCTCTGTGCCCATCGCATCCTCTCCGGCAACGGAAGCACGTGGGTCGGAATCTCCGCTGTCGGGGTCTTCAGATCGGACGACGGTGGGGCCACCTGGGTGCCCAAGAACGACGGTATTCCCTCGGTCGATACCGCAGATGGCGGGGATCGACCGGAGGTGGGGTATTGCGTGCATGGCCTGGCCCATGATCCGGCCGAGCCAAGCCACATGTGGCGTCAGGACCATCAGGGCGTGTTCCGTTCCACTGACGGCGGCGACAACTGGGAGCGGATCGAGGACGGGCTCCCGGCTGGATTTGGATTCGTCATGTGGCGACATCCCGAGACAAAGCGCCTCCTGACCATCCCTCTCGAGTCGTCGGAGAACAGGGTCCCAGTGGATGGGAAGCTCAGCGTTTACGCGTCGGATGACGATGGTTCCTCGTGGCGGGTCGCCGGCACTGGCTGGTCGGACGCCCCTCAGTTCACCGGAGTCCTGCGACGGGCTTTCGACGGCGACGGCAATGGTGGATTCTGCTTCGGGACGTCGGGAGGGAAGCTCTGGCTCACACGTGATCTCGGAGACACCTGGCAGGAATTGAACGCCTCGTTCCCCCGGATCGCGGCGGTCAGCATCGTGGCATGAGTGTCACTGTCCGGATCCCTCGCGTCCTATCCCAGGCGGTGACCACCGGGGTGCGGCACCAGGCCGAGGGCGACACTCTGGCTGCCGTCCTCGAGAACCTGTTCACCCGGGAGCCGGGTTTGGAGAATCACCTCCTCGACGAGACGGGCAGCATCAGGCCGCACGTCCTGATATTCGTCGACGCCTCTCGAGCCGATTTGGACACACCCGTGGGGCCGTCCTCGGAGGTCCAGGTGCTTCAGGCAGTCAGTGGTGGCTGATCAACGGGCTGGTCAGGTGGCTGATCTCGTCTTGTCGGTCTGCTGAACACGAACCAGACAGCAAACACCCCGACTGCAATGAGGATGATCCTCAGGACCATGTTGTCGATGAGGACGAAGGCCGAGAAAGAGAGACTGGCGGTGATGGCGATGGCGGCCACCCATTTCATCCTCATCGTGAGCCCGCCGCTTCTATAGCCCTTGATGATCTTCCCGTAGACCGGATGGTTGACGAGCCAATC
>JALDXP010000134.1:0-7496 GCA_032154885.1 Actinomycetota bacterium | reverse complement strand
GAGGCGCTGCACCAGGCGGAGACCGGGCAGGCGTCTAGGAGCGAGTGAGGGCGCGCCGCGCCACCTTGGTGAGACGACCGCCCCGGGCCACCACCTCGGTGAGCGTCCGGGCGAGGCGGGACGGCCCCTTCCAGGGGAGGCCCCGCTGGTACCGCCAGTGGTCCTCCAAGCGGAAGACGAAGGCAAGGTCGGGCTCCGTTCCGTTCCAGAGCCGACACAGCGACGCACGGTGTCCCGAGTGCGTGATGATCCCGTTGACGGCACGCCTCGCCGCCTCGTTCGCTGCCTCCATGGTCGCCACCGAGGTGAAGGTCCGCACATAGTCGGAGGCGAGGAAGAAGTTTGAGATCCGCGTGAATGCCTGGGGCCGGAGCCGCCATGTGTTGAGGTAGGCAACGAACAGGGGCTCTGCGTTCTCGCTCATCGGCACATCGGTGTCGGGAAGGAAACCCGGGAGGAGGGAGGCGACGAATTGCTCCCGGGTGATGTCGGGATCGAGAAACCAGCAGTACAACATGTCGTCGGTCAATGGTTGCTCGTCGAGGGAGTGTGAGCGTTTCAGTTCCTCCCAGACCTCGATCTTGATCTCGTCGGCGGTGCAGTACTTGGCCGGCTTGGCCAGCGTGTTGCCGGGCTGGTGCCAGTTGGAGATATCCACCGAGATCACGCCCTTGACATTGCCATCGCCGAAGTCGGCCAAGTCGTAGTCGGCCCAGAACTGCTGCTGGGAGACCGAGGTGAGCGCCCAAGGCGAGTCGAGGTAGATGGTGTGGCCATGGGCCAGGGGCACGTCCTCTTTGAGGTAGAACTGGATGCCGTTCATCCATTCGACGTAGCTGGTGCCGATCGTTTTGATCCCTTCCAGCGAGGTGTCGGCAGCCAGGATCCCATCGTCCAGCAGCAGGGCCATCTTCTCTGCCGGCAGCGCGGCGATGTAGTAGTCGGCGTCGTCGAGGATGAAGGAGTTGCCTGCCGCGTCAGACATGTGGACGGCCTCGATGGCCCCTCCGGGCCTGCCCACATGGGAACTGCAGACGATGCGGTCGATGTGACGGTCGAATTGATATTCGACACCCGATCTCTGCAGATGCTCCAGCCACGGGTGCAGCCAGACCTCGTTGGTTGGCCCGTTGAGCACCCGGTCGGTGCTCGGGCCTGGGGTGATCAGGTCGAGGATCAGGGCCAGTCCGATGTCGCCTTCGACGTGAGCATTGGCGAGTTGGGCATTCGCAGCCACCAGGGAACGGGTGAGCCCTTCGGCGAGGAACTTCTGATACCCCTTCGACTTGTTGTCGGCGTCGACGAACTCCCACCAGCCCATCGTCTCGTAGATCTCCTCCCGTCGGGCGTCACAGCTGGAATACACCTGCCAGAGCCTGTCTACGAAGAAATCGACCTCGCCCTCCTCCAGCCCCATCTCCGCCGGCAGATCGGAGAGCAGATCCTGGAGGATCTTCTCGATATCCCCTTCGTCTCGGGGAAAGCGGGCCGGCATCTCGATCGAAGCCTTGCCATAGAGCGAGAGTTGCACCCTCGTGGTGTCGACCAGGTTGTCGATCACATGGCCGTTCCCAAATGGGATCCGGCTCATGGTGTCGGTGACGTGTTTGTAGAACCGCGGGAAGAACCGGAAGCCGTGCTCTCCGGGCAGGTAGCCCTTCATGCCGGACACGTCGGGACATGACCCACTCAGCCCGCCCGCCGGCACCGGGATGCTCCGCGCCTTTCCTCCGCACAGCTCGGGCTGTTTCTCGAATACAGCCACCCGGAAGCCGCGCTCGATCAACTCATGGGCGGCACTCATTCCGGCGACTCCACCGCCCAGGACTGCGACCTTGGGACCGTCCCCTTCTGGGAATGGTTTCAGGGCCACCGGTTCGATTGGAGTGTCCGTGATCGGGGCGAAGTTACACGCCACCGACCTTGCGATACCGGGCGGTCAGCGCTGGAGGAGTGGAGAGCCCCCCGCATGCGAGGCTCTCCACTCGGTCGAGTCAGCGAGTGTCAGCTGCAGTCGACGTCTGGGTTCCAGTCGGCGAAGACGCCGGAGGGGTTGTCCATCCACACCCAGGCGTGGGCCACATACCAGCCAAGGGCGGGGTTCAGGATGTGCATCTCGTGTCCGTGCACGGTGGGAGGGGCGGCGCCGACCCCGTGTTCTGCCTCCCACAGCCCTTTGGGCACGACCCATTCGACCGCGGCGAGTTTGAGCTTGCCGTCAGCATCCGGTGCATAGACCATCGCTTCTGGGCTGAGCTCTTCGATCTCCGTGTCGTGGATCTTGTCGTGGTTGAACCAGTGGAACCCCATGGCTCCAAGAGTGGGGTGGGCGATGCAGGTATTGAGCAGAAAGGGTGCGATGTACCCGAGCTGATAGCCAGCGTGTTCGGCGGCCACCCTCGAATGGAAGCGGGCGCTCGCAGCCTTGAGCTCTTGCAGATTGTCGTGATCGCCTTCGTGACCTCCACCTTGGGCGATCACCGGGATGGCCAGGGCCGCCAGCAGCCCAATCGTCGTCAGCACAATCAGTATTCGTCGCATGGCACCTCCTCGGGTTATCTGCGATTTGTCGACCGAAGTTCGATCCACGGAAGGGGGAATCGGGCTCACTCGGGCTCGATCTGGATGGAATCGATGACCTGCTGAAGCTCAGCTCGGTTCTCGGGTGATAGCCCGGGGAAGTAGCTCGCCTCGATCAGCAGCCGTTCCCCTTCGACATCGACGATCCATGACTCCTGGATCTGGCCTGGTCCTTGGTACCAGCGATCACCGCCGCCCGTATCCCGCCAGGCCATGTAGCGCTCTGTGACGCAATCGGCAAAGTCCACGTCCGCCGGCACGGTCAGGACCATCTGTTTGCCGACGAACCCGTCGAGGCTCACATCGGTCGGGGTGGTGGCGTTCGTTCCCCAAGCGTCTGCAAAGGCAGTGGCCAGGTCATCGACCGTCGGCCCCACCGGTGGGTCGAGCAGATTGTCTTGGCAGGGCTCGGAGTAGATGTTGGCCACCACCGAAGAGCCCAGCCGCATGAAGGTGGGGGGTACATCGGCGTCGTCGCCCTTGATGACAAAGCCATCTGGCGCATCCCAGCCATCAGGCAGCATCACAGTGAGGTGGGCTCGGGGACCTGGCCCACCCCAAGGAACGAGCTCGGTCGGCGCGGCGGCAGCCGGTGTGGTGGTAGCTACCGACGGAGTCGGCGCTTGCGTCGTCGGGGCTGGCGCGATCGTGGTTGGGGGTGTGGACGATGGGGCTGCCTCCCCGGACGTGCATGCGGCAAAGACCAATGCCACCGCCAAGACCCACCAGCGTTGATGCCTGTTTTTCATTCCAATGCCCTTTCGTAGAGGCTCGTCACCAACCTGGTGACGAGACCTATCTACGACCGCGGGCTTGGCAAGTTCTCGAAGTCCAAACGCTCCGGTTCCGCCATCAGGCGGCCTGGTTCCAAGGGTTTCTCAAGTGGGTGCACGAGGGCCGTCAACGGTCGTCGCTACAACTCCGCTCGAGATAGAGCTGACATTCGTCCTCGGTGAAGCTGCGCGTGAGTCGTGACCGGGCGATCTCCACTAGCTCGTTGGTGTCGAGGGTGTAGATAGCGATCTGGCTGTCGCCAACTGATGCATACAGCCATGGTTCCGTGGGATGAAACGCAGCGGCGGGTGGGTACTTATTGGCGGGGTCGAGGGCGCCGAACTCGCCCAGTGATTCACCTGTCTCTAGGTCCCAGAGCCTTACCGGCTCGTCCCACGCCCGGCTGAACAGCATCGTCCCGTCCGGCGAGACGGTGGCAGAGAGGATGAACGCTTCGTGGGCCGCGATGCTGCGCACCACGGCCTGCCCCTCATCGACACCGGCTCGAAGTTTGGCGAAATCAAATATGTTGACTCGACCGTCGTAGCCTCCAACCACAAGCTTGCTGCCGTCCGGGGTGAACATGCTCGCTAGACCGCCGAGCGAACCGATACTCCCGAGAAGGTCACCGCTGGGCACATCGAAAACCCGGATGCCTGGGTACGCGGTGCCGTTGTTGTTGGTCACTACGAACCTCATGTCCGAAGAGAAAAAGGCTTCGTGGACTGGGAAGCCCGCATCCAGTTGGGCTACGAGACTTCCATCGGCAGTCTCCACCACTCGGGTAGTGGGACCGCTGATGACAGCCAGCGAACCGTCGTCGGAAACTCCCCTCACCTCCCAACCTTCAGGTGCGACGAAGACCTCTCGCCCGTCTGAGGTCGACCAGAGAACGGCCCGGCCATCAGCGTCGATCCCGGCCGAAAACCTCCCGTTTGAGGAATGAAGGTTCCCGGTTCCAGGAAAGTGCCCCTCTATGTCACCGCTGACAGCGTCGATGATGACACCAGCCTGTGCATTGCGGCCATCTTGAACCAAGAGGTTGGCGCCACCCTCGGTGGACCACATGTAATCGATCTCCGATATCGATGAGGTGAAGCCACCCACTTCGAACGGGGTGTTACCCAGGTCGAAGATGATGGTTTCCCTGTCTTCCGATCCTGCAGAAGCGACCTGCATCGTGCCCGGGATTAGTGCAGATGACTCGGTACCGCCACGGTGGCCCGGCAGCTTGTTGATCAAGTTGCCCGAGGCTGCATCCACCACGGCTGGGATCCCTTCTCCGCCGACCAGCAACTGCCTTCCGTTCACCCAGAGTGGGGAGCCAACTCGAGACAAGTCGTCGTTTTGCCACGCAAGGGCGCCGGTGCGGGAGTCGACCACGGCGAGGTTGAACGGATCGGCAACGGCCAGGCGATCTCCTTCCGGGGAATAGCTGAGCCACGAGGGTTGAAACGCCACGTCGAGGTTGATCAGCTCGAGCTCTGCGCCCGACTCGGCGTCCAACACTCGGAGGGAGGGTCCCCCTCTCGAGGAATCGAGTACACCCAGTCGACCATCAGCCGAAAAGGCAGCGACGGAGCCCTGATCGTTGCTGCCTATCGCGTATCTCTTCTCCGCGTTGGTCATCGACCAGACTTCGCGCCCGTCGATAGCAACTAGATCGCCATCGGGGCTCCATTGCACCGACTCCACAACACGGGTCGACTTGCCCGGTCCGATATCGACGAAGGAATCAGGTTGGTGCCAGTTTCTCCAAATCCGGACAGGCTGGGCGACTTCGCTGTACGACACGGCGAGGGTGTCACCGGAGGCAAAGACGGCTCCGATCGGAGATGCGCCAGGACGGGTCAGAGTGCCCGGGATGTCGTCGGCGGCGATGCTTCGCACCACCACGTCGTCGTCACCGAAGGTGGCAAGCAGGGTTCCACCTCCATTGACCGCGACGAAACGGCCGCCCGGGATTCTCTTGATGACTGCGGAGGTCCTGAGCCCTTCTCTCAGCACCGCCACCGCCGAGCCCGGTGGGTCCAGACCTGCCGCTCGGAAGGCTTCGATCGATTCCAGTGCCAACAGAATGCTGAGCTCGGGGTCGATGCTGAGACTCTTCTCGGCCTCGAGGATCACCTGGCGGGCCTGTGCCAGGGCGGCGTTTTCGACAGCTTGGCTCCGCTGAATGAAGGCGGCGATCGCCAGCAGCAAAGCGAACACCGCGGCGGCGGCGAACCCGCCCGTGATCCGGCGCCGACGGACTCGACGGTTGGCCGCATCATTGGCGGCCCGGTCGATGGACGCGTCCAAGAACTCCCTCTCGGCTGCCGACAGAGTGACATCCTCACCTGCCGCCCACTCCGCATATTGGCTGAGCCGCCCACCGGTGAGAAGATTGGATGGGTTCCGGTCCGACTCCTCCCACTCACCGAGGGCCATCTGAAAGCGGCGCTGGAGGACGAGTGACTCCCGTCGGGACTCAACCCAGGCTCGGAGGGTTGGCCACTCTCGGAGAAGTGCTTCGTGGGCCACCTCGACGGTTGCTCCGCGAGTGGTGGGGTCGACGTCAAACGTGAGCAGTCGTTCCCTGCCGAAGTCCCTGATGACGGCTTCGTGGTCGCCCGAGGCCAAACCGAGTGATTCGAGTTCGGTCATCCTCACTCGGCGTCGAACGTCGTCGGCGTCGGCTGATACGGAGAGGAGCCGGGTGAATATCTGTTGGGCCGCTTGTTTTTGACTGGCGGTGAGGCCTTGGAAGGTTGCCTCGGCTCGTTCGGCCAGGGCCCCTTTCACCCCGCCGAGTTCGATGTAGTCGTCGTCGGTGATGAGCCCGTCAGAAGCCGAAGCAGCGAGACGGTCGAGGGTGAACTGGAGCAGGGGCATGCTTCCCGGCTGATCCTTCACATCGGCAACGATCCTCTCGGGTAGGCCGGGATCGAACCGGAGGCCGGCGCGGGTGGCCGGCTCGACAATGGCCTGGCGGATACCGTCGGCGTCGAGGTTGGTGAGAGCGAGATGGGCTCGTCCGATGATGGGAGCCAGCGATGGCTGGGTCATCACTTGATGGAAGAAGTCGGCGCGCAGGGTGAGCAGGATCCTGACCTGGCTCGAAGGGTCGCCGGCGGCAGTGACTAGGGCGGCGGCGAAGGTCTTCCGGACGTCGTCTTCTGCGACGAGCGTGAAGAGCTCCTCGAATTGATCGATGACGATGAAGAGGTCGCCCTCCAGTTCCTGACTGATTCGCTTGGCGACCCGGAGGACTCCTCTGCCGTCGGGAGAGGCGAGTTCGGCGGCGAGAACCGAGAGTGGCTCGGTGGAGAGGGCGCCGAGAGCGACGGCGAGCTCGTCGAAGGGATAACCGCCTGGGACGGCTCGCACGCTGATCCAGGTCTCCGATCTCGGAACGGCACCAGCGGCGAGTGTCGGCAACAGACCGGCCAGGGAGAGCGAGGACTTGCCCGACCCCGACGGGCCGATGACTGCCGAGATCCGGTTTTCGCTGACCAGGTCGACCAGCAGCTCTATCTCATCGGACCGGCCGAAGAAGTCGGGTGCATCTTGCTCGGTGAAGGCCGCCAGACCCTTGTAGGGGTTGCGACTGATCGTTTTGGGCCGGCCAGACTCGGTTTCCCCCACCGGCGCAAGGAGGTCGGCGAGAAAAGCGTCGACGCTGTCATGTCGGTCCTCGGGATCGACAGCCAGCCCGCGGGCGAGCACATCGTGTAACGGCTCGTCGCGAGCGCCGAGGTCGAGATTCTCGGGTGGGCCCCCGACTAGAAGATGGGCCATTACCGCCGCCAGCCCATAGAGATCAGAGCGGACATCGACGGCCCCGCCGTCGCGATCCTCGGGGGCGCGATATCCGACCGACTTCGACTGAATCCCGGTGGCCGCCTCGACGGCACGGGCGGCGATCCCGAAGTCGGACAGGTAGGCGTTCCCGTCGGTGTCGAGGAGGATGTTGGCGGGCTTCACATCGCGGTGAAGCACTCCCTGTCGGTGGGCGTAGGAAAGGGCGGAACCGACCTGTGTGGCGATCTTGATGACCTCGGCTATCGGCCTTGGGGCGAGTGTTCCATCGGCCAGGCTGCGACCGGCCAGATAGGGCTCGACTATGTAGGCCCCATCGGCGTCCCGCCAGTAGTCGTACA
>JALDXP010000133.1:0-7501 GCA_032154885.1 Actinomycetota bacterium | reverse complement strand
CCATTCGGGAAGGTGGCCGCACCGTCGGCGCCGGCCGAGTCGTAAAGATCGTCAAGTAGGGCGTAGGCAATGCCAAGTGACAAGAGACCGCCGTTGACGCTCGCCTGCACCGAGTGCAAGCGTCGCAACTACGTCACAACCAAGAACAAGACCAACACGCCCGACCGTCTCGAGATGAAGAAGTACTGCCGGTGGTGCCGTCAGCACACCGTGCATCGCGAGACCCGCTGAGGGTTGAGAAAGGGCCCCGATCGGGGCCCTTTCTCATTTATCGGCTGAATCCGTCCTAGGCAGCCGGCTCGAAGGGCTTGAAGTTGCCCTTGCTCTTGGTGCCATTGATCTCCGCGGTGCTCATCGCGTAGCTCAACGTGACATAGGCAATTGCGTCGGAGTTGGTGTCCAACGCCACTTCGTTGACGTTGCCGAACGTGTCGCACGCAGCGTGGTAGCAGGGGTCATACTGCTGACCGGCTGTGCCACCCCACAGAGCGACCTCCGCCGCCGTCTTGATGCCTTCCGCTCCGGTGAACAATCCACCGGCCGGGATGCCGTTGAGGATGAAGGCCTGATAGTCCGACCGTCCGTCGAAGTCCGTCCCCTTGAACGGGACACCCCTCGAGTTGTAGAACTCCTCGAACTTCTTCTCGATCTGAGCCGACCCGTCCGGCCCGGGACCGGCGCCGACTCCATCGGAGTTGTCGCCGTCGTAGACGAAGAAGACATGGTTGGGCGATCCGACCATGTCGAAGTTCAGGTAGAGGGCGATCTTGGCGAACTCCTCGTCGCTGATCTCGGCGATATACAGGTTCGACCCGACCAGGCTCGCCTCCTCGGCACCCCACCATGCAAAGCGCAGGGTGTTCTGTGGCTTCACCTTGCCCATTTGCTCGGCCACTTCGATGAGTGCCGCCGACCCTGATCCGTTGTCGTTGATCCCGGGCCCTTCCGGGACCGAGTCGAGATGCGCTCCGGCCATTACGACGTTGTCAGCGTTCTTACCGACCTTCTCGGCGAGCACGTTCGACGTGACGCCGGGCTCCCGCAGCGTTTCGGTCACCAGTCTCAGCTCCAGACCTGCCGTCCCGGCCAACTGCTGGCCAAGCGCCTGAGTGATCCCCGTCACCGGGAGGTTGAGGGTGAACCCGCTGCCCAGGGTCCCGTTGAGGTCGCCGGCGATGTTGTTATAGATCACCACGCCGATGGCCCCGGCGTTGGCTGCGTTCGTCGCCTTGATGGCGAAAGTGCAGGCGCCCCGGCTGATCAGCGCGATGGTCCCGGCGGTCGTTGCTGGGAAATCGGTCGGCTCACAGCCAGGAGTCGCATCGGCCGGCGGCGCGGCAACCACAGTCACCGACGCGGTCACGTCGCCACTTCCCGAGTAGGTCATGACGATGTTGGGGAGTTGTCCCCCTGGAGGCAACGTCTGCTCCAGTGTCCCGGGGGTGACTTCGGTGAACCTCACGAAGTCGAACTCCTGGACGGTCACTTGGTAGCCGGCCGCTTCCATGCGGTCGACGACGTACGCGGCCGATTCGTCATAGCCGGCCGTGCCCGATGCCCGGGTACCGCCGTTAGCGTCGGCGATGTCCTGAAACACCGCCTGGTGCTCCCGGACGCCTTCGACGTCCACGCATTCGAGCAGTTTCTGGATTGTGTTGTTGTTCCTGTTCGTGCACGCTGCCGGTGGCGCCGCTGTGGCTACCGGCACGGTCGCTCCGAGCAGGGCGAAGATACTTGCCAGCACGACAAGTCTTCTGAGAGAGCGTCTCATGTACCTCCAGTCACGCTCTCCCAACCCGGTCCCGGCGGCGACCCTACCCCCTTGGCGTTACCGTGAAACACTTGAATCCATCTGATCTCCTCGACCGATCCATCGGCCCGCATCTGTTCCGCGTCTGCGTCGAGAACGTCAGTGACTTCATCCAAGTCACTGGTGACGACCCTGAGCGGTGGGACAATGCTGCGCCCCCGGGCTTCATGGCGGCTCTTCTGTTCGTGGTCGCTTCCGACTTGCTTCGTCAGTTGGCTGATCGATCGGTGATCCACGGTGAGCAGACCTTCACCTGGCATCGGCGAATCGGCATCGAATCCGAGATGGATGTGACGGGCAAGGTGAGCCGGGTGCGGGAGAGGGGCGGGGTCGATTTCGTGAGCTTCGACGTCAATGTGGTGGATGACGTCGGCCCCGTGGCCGAAGCAACGTCGCTTTTCCTGGTGTCCGCCATCGAGGAGCCCGGGGAGGTCCCTGAGCGAGCCGAACCCGCACCACACGAAGACGGCAGCCCGGGTGAGGGCCAGGTCAGCGTGTCGCGAGCCGACCTGGTCCGGTATGCCGCGGCGACGAGGGACTGGAACCCGATCCATTGGGATCACGATGCGGCAGTGTCCGCGGGGCTGCCCGGTGTGGTGGCCCATGGGCTTCTCCAGGCTGCATGGGCCATTGCGGCTGCTTCGAGGCTCGGTCCCGGTGATGTCCCCCTTCGCTCCGCCCGGATTCGGTTTCGCAACCCGCTGCCCCCGGCGACGCCGGTCTCGGTGAACATCGAGCAGGGCGCCGACGCCGTGGTTGTTGCGGTCAACGACGACGAGGCCGAGTATGTGAGTGCTCGAATCGAGTTGACGGGGCAGTAACCACATGGACATGGCCAGGGTCGAACGCGACAAGGAAAAAGAGCTCATTGCCAGGGCGCAGGCCGGCGACCGAGCCGCCTTTGGGGCACTGGTCCGTGAGCATGGAGACGAGGTCTACACCTTGGCGCGAAGACTCGTGGGCGACCCACATCTTGCGGCCGATATTGCCCAGGAGGCCCTGATTCGGGCGTGGAAGGCGTTGCCCAACTTCAGAGGCGATGCCGCACTATCTACCTGGCTTCACCGCATCACGGTCAACACGGCGTGGACCCAACGCAGACGTGCTCGCCGGCACAACGGGCCACCGCTGGACGACTTCATCGACGTCGCCGCCCCCATAGGTGCCGATCATCCGGAAATGGCTGGCGAGATACTCGAGCTCCGCGGACGGCTACGCCGCGCTCTGGACACGCTGCCGGAGCCGCAACGCCAGGTGGTGGTGCTCAAGGATGTCTACGACTGGTCCCACGCGGAGATAGCGGAAGCCATGGGGATTTCCGTGTCGGCGGCGAAAGTGCGGCTACACCGGGCCCGCGCTCGACTCGCCCGCCAATTGGAGCAGTCGGCATGAACGTCCTTTGCGAAGTGGCGGCCCCGTTCGTCGCCAATAGCGCCGTGGAAGGCACTCCGGTCGCCCGGCCGTTCCGTGCCCACGCCGATGAATGCCTCAAGTGCCAGGCGAGGCACGTCGCGATGGCTCGCACCGCCCGAGAACTGGCCGCGATGTCGAATGAGAAATTCGATGCCCCGCTCGATCTCGAATGGCGTGTCATGTCGGCGTTGGAAGGGGACCTGGCGGTGGCTCGTTCCTGGCGCACCCCGGTCGCGGTGGCGGCCGCAGTCCTCTCGATGGCGGCCGCGGTCCTCATCTGGCGTCTCCGCCCCCGCACCCAGACCTGAATCACCTCTCGAGCGATCCTCGCGGGTGCCTACCCTCTCCGAATGGCGCGACTCATCGACCTCTCACATGACATAGAGGCAGGGATGATCACCTATCCCGGTCTGCCCGGCCCGGTGATCTCGGATCATCTCTCCCGAATCGACTCCAGGGCGAACTATGCGCCCGGCACAGAGTTCCTCATCGGGAGGATCGACATGGTCGGGAACACCGGCACCTATCTCGACACACCGTTCCATCGATTCGACGGTGGCTCCGATCTCTCCGGTCTTGCCCTCGATGACGTCGCCGACCTGCCCGGTCTGTGTATCGATGCCCCCGGGCCCGAGATCGGGCCAGAGGCAGTGAACGGTCTGGACCTCACCGGCAAGGCGGTCTTGTTCGCCACCGGATGGGACCGGCATTGGGGCACCGATTCCTACGGCGACCCCAGCCATTCCTTCGTTTCCACCGAGCTCGTCGATGCTCTGGTCGATGGAGGCGCCGTGCTCGTAGGCATCGACTCGGTCAACATCGACGACACACGTGGCGGGGAACGAGCGGCTCACACCGGTCTTCTCGCCGCCGGGATCCAGGTGGTGGAGCACCTCACCAATCTCGACCAGCTGGTAGGGCGCCAGTTTCGGTTCTTTGCCGTCCCTCCCAAGGTGCGTGGATTCGGGACCTTCCCGGTCAGGGCGTTTGCCGCGGTCGTCTGAGGACGGCCGGGGAAAGTCGCGATCAGTGATCGCTGGATAACGGTTCGAGGATCACCACAGCGGTCTCCCGGGAACGCAAAGCTGCGAAATCGTCCAATCTCGAATCGATCTCGCGCCATCGATCCCACAAGCGCGACCGCTCTTCCCCTTCCGCTGCTCTACCTCTCACTGTTAGCTGACCGCCGCCCAGGTCGACGCCCGCCACAGGATTTGCTTGGAGATTGAGCCACCATGCCGGCTCAGCATCGGCCCAGCCGTTCATCGCAATCGTGATCACGTTCGGGCCGTCCTCGATGTACCCGAGTATCACCGGCCGCTTCTGACCGGTCCGGCGCCCCGTGGTCGTGAGACGCATGGTGCCCCATTTGTCGGGTTTGGGACTCCAGAGGCCGACCCGGCCGCCACTGACCCGGTACAAGCCACGATGAATCGACCAGGCAGCGCGAACAAACCAACGAGGCGGGATCCTGACAGGTGGGCTTTCATCCGACACGTGATCACCTAACTCCAGCTAGCCGGGACCAAGCAGGTCCCACCGATTTGCCGCAGATGTCGACCAAGACGACGGACCCGCCCCTAATCCTCGGGGTCGTGGGCCGCCTCGAAGTCGTCGACTCGAAGGATTTTGGCACGGACGGTCCATACAGGTTCTAAGCCGGCATGGCCATCCACGATGAGACTGAACGGTGCCCAGCGATCTGTCCGGCGGGTGAATTCGAGAAGCGAGGTTCGTAGGGTTCCGGAAGTGTCACACGAGCGACGAGTCGCAGGCATTCTCTTGGTCCTCGGGTTCGCACTGCTCATGGTCACGGCCGCCCTGTTCGCGACGAGCCAATCAAACGCTCCCGGACTGCAGAACGCCGCCCTCGTATCAGGGTTGGTGGTGACATTGCTCGGGTTGGCAACCCTGGAATTTGTGGTGAGTGACGCCGGAGAGCGGATCCTCGGGCGGCTGGGAACGATTGCCTTTCTGGTCGGATCCCTGGGGTGGGTCATCACCGACACCCTGGCATTGCATGGGGTGCCATGGGTTTTCGAATTCGAGCGGACCTACGTCGTGCTCGCCTGCTTTGCCGTGGCGGCCTACGGCTGGGCGATCCTTCGCAGCGGGGTCTTGCCGCTGTGGGTCGGCCGGATGGCAATCGGTTGGAGCCTGGGTTGGGCAGCCCTATACCTCAGCCGACTTGTCACAGCGCCCCTTGGGCTCAACTTGATGACCTTCCTTTTCGGCCTCGTGCTCCTGCGTCGCTCGGGTCCCGATTCCCGATCGACCCTGGCTCGAGAAGGCGGATGACCGTCGGTTTGGGCTGGGCTTGAGCCATCCGTCTTTCGACACTCTGTTTTCCCACTCGGCTTTCTGGCAGACCCGGGGCGTTTTCGACCCAGTCCGATCCGGAGTTTCCACACCAGCCCTCTTCCCTTATACTTGGTCATCCCGCGAACCCCCTAGGGGTGTAGCTCGAATTGGTAGAGCGCCGGTCTCCAAAACCGGAGGTTGGGGGTTCGAGTCCCTCCGCCCCTGCCAGCTTTGTCTGTGGATACGATCTGGAAGAACTGATGAACCGAGAAATGCGCCGGATGCAGGAACGCGAGGAGCGCCTGCAGAAGAAGAACGAGACTGGCCGCGACAAGGCCAGTCGCCGCGCTGCTTCGATCCAGGGCAAGCCGGCCGCCACCGAGCGCAAGTCGCTGTGGGCCCGCCTCAAGGATTATCTCCACGAGGTACGTCAGGAGATGCGAAAGGTGACCTGGCCCACCCGGGAGCAGATGATCGCCTTTTCCG
The DNA here is from genome assembly GCA_032154885.1 of Actinomycetota bacterium. Lineage (GTDB taxonomy): Bacteria > Actinomycetota > Acidimicrobiia > Spongiisociales > ZC4RG35 > JARDZU01. The sequence continues at coordinate 1,491 of JALDXP010000133.1, read as the reverse complement.
CGGTCACTCTTATCACCTCAACCGTGTTGACCGGGGTGATCTTCGGGCTGGACATCGTCATGAAGGAGTTCGTCTTCTGGCTGGTCGCAAGGTCCTGATGCCCGACGTGGAGACCGCCGAGATGGAGAACCCGGACGTGGAGGTCCCAGGGGAAGGCACCGACGACGTCACCGATGACGTCGTGACCCCCGAGCCCGAAGTCGAGATCGACACGACCGAAGTCGACACTGTCGAGATCGAGCCGGTTGACGTGGATGGGGTCGTCGTCGAGGAGGCCGTCGCCGACGAAGCGTCCGATGCGACCGATGTCGAAGGCGAAGAGGCCGAAACATCCGATGAGAGCGACGTCGAGGGCGAAGACGCCGCGCCGCAGATTTCGGCCAGCCCCTACGACATGCCCGGTGACTGGTACGTCATCCACTCCTACTCGGGCTATGAGAACAAGGTCAAGGCCAACCTCGAGACCCGGATCCAGTCGATGCACATGGAGGACCGGATCTTCGAGGTCCACATCCCGATGGAGGACATGGTCGAATTCAAGGGCGGTAAGAAGCAGACCGTCTCGAAGAAGGTGTTCCCGGGATACATCCTCGTCCGGATGACCCTCGACGACGACTCCTGGTACGCCGTTCGCAACACTCCCGGCGTCACCGGGTTCGTTGCCGGCAACGCGCAGAAGCCAACGCCCCTCTCTCGCAGGGAGGTCGAGCGGTTCCTCGGCGTCCAGGAGGAGGAAGAGAAGGCCAAGCCACGGTTCAAGCCCGAGTGGGAGGTCGGAGAGCAGGTCCGGGTAGTCACCGGCCCGTTCGCCGACTTCAACGGGGTCATCGAGGACATGAACATCGATCAGCAGAAGATCGTGGTCCTCGTCAACATCTTCGGCCGGGACACACCGGTCGAGCTCGGTTTCGAGGACATCCAGAAGAGTTAGTGCCATACAGGCACGGAGAGAATCATGGGACGCAGACGACTTGTAACCACGCTCAAATTGCAGCTGCCGGCCGGGCAGGCCACCCCCGCTCCGCCGGTGGGCACCGCCTTGGGCCCGCACGGAGTCAACTTGATGGACTTCGTGAAGGCCTATAACGACGCTACCGCCAGCCAGCGAGGGCAAATCATCCCGGTCGAGATCTCGATCTACGAGGACCGCTCGTTCGACTTCGTGATGAAGACCCCGCCCGCTGCCGCACTGCTCCGTCAGGCCGCCCGCGTCGACAAGGGCTCTGGTGAGCCGAACAAGGTCAAGGTCGGCAAAGTGACCAGGGCTCAGGTCAAGGAGATCGCCGAGACGAAAATGCCCGATCTGAACGCTGTCGATATCGAGGGCGCCATGAAGATCGTCGAGGGCACCGCCCGATCCATGGGCATCACTGTCAGCGACTGACGTCGTTGACCGGAAGTGGGAGGCCGACAGGCCGCCTGGACCACAAGGAGACACAATGGCCAGACATGGCAAGAAGTACCGCGAGGCCGCAATGCGGTACGACAAGC
>JALDXP010000132.1:0-7502 GCA_032154885.1 Actinomycetota bacterium | reverse complement strand
GCCAAGAGCCCCAAGATGTACATCGACGGGAAGTGGGTCGATTCCTCGAGTGGCAAGACCTTCGAGGACCACAACCCGTTCACCGGCGACGTCTACGCCAATGTTCCGGCTGGAACCGCCGAAGATGCCAGGAGCGCCATCGATGCCGCCAAGGCTGCGTTCCCCGAATGGGCGGCCACACCTCCCGGCGCCAAACGGCAGATCTTCCTCAAGGCCGCAGACGTCATGGAGAGTCGTCAGGACGAGCTCGTTCAGGCGATGATGGAGGAGGTCGGAGGGACCATCGGCATCTCGATGTTCCAGATGGGCTTCGTGCCCGGGCTGTTCCGCATGGCCGCCGGCGCCGCCTACGACGTGAAGGGCGAGGTCATTCCCGCCGATCACGCCAACTCCTTCTTCATGGCGCTTCGACAGCCCGCTGGAGTCGTGGCCTGCTTCGCCCCGTTCAACGTTCCCTACATCCTGGGGAGCCGATCGTTCACCCTGCCGATCGCCTATGGGAACACGGCGGTGTTGAAGCCGTCCGAGGATGCGCCGCTCACCGGCGGGCTGCTCCTGGCCGAGATCTTCGAGGAGGCAGGGCTGCCGCCAGGGGTTCTCAACGTCGTCACCAGCACCCGGGAGGCGGCAGAGGAGATCGGCGACGAGATGATCTCCAATCCGGACGTGAGGCGGGTCTCTTTCACCGGGTCCACCGAGGTGGGGAGGGTCATCGCCGAGAAGGCCGGCCGCAACCTGAAACGGGCGGTACTCGAGCTCGGCGGCAAGGACCCATTGATCATCCTCGGCGACGCCGATGTCGACTACGCCATCGACGCCGCGGCGTGGGGAGCTTTCCTTCATCAAGGCGAGATCTGCATGTCCACGGAGCGGATCATCATCGAGAAGAGCATTGCCGAGGAGTTCACCCAGAAGCTCAAGGAGCGAGCCGAGTCACTCCCGACGGGTGATCCGACCAACCCGGCCACGGCCATCGGACCGCTCATCAACCAGCGCGCTTTGGACAAGGTCCTTGCCCACGTCGAGGAGGCCGTCGACGGAGGAGCAAAATTGGTGACCGGCGGTCGGCACGACGACCTCATCTATCACCCCACAGTCGTCACCGACGTCAAGCCCGATATGCGTTTGTTCAGGGAGCAGACTTTCGGCCCGGTGGCGCCGATCGTGGTGGTGAGTGATCGCGAGGAAGCCCTCGCAGTGGCCAACGACTCCGAATTTGGGTTGTCGGCCGGGATCCTGACCGGCGACTTCACCAAGGCCCTCGACATGGCGTTGCGGCTCGAGACAGGGATGGTCCACATCGGAGACCAAACTGTGAACGATGAGCCCCAGGTGCCCTTCGGTGGCGTGAAGGGAAGCGGCTACGGTCGGTTTGGTGGGCAGTCCGCCCTCGACGAGTTCACCGAGCTTCGATGGATCAACGTCCAGCGGGAGCCTCGCACCTTCCCCTGAGATGAGCTGGGCCAGGTGCCCTGTACCGTGCCTGCGTGCTCGGCAACCCGTCATTTCGCCAGGGGATACGGGACTCGGTCCTCATCATCCTCGCCGTCGCCGGCTTCGGTGTGGCTTACGGCGTCCTGGCCGTACGGGCCGGGTTTCCACCCTGGCTAGCTGTCTTCTCGTCAGTGATCATCGTTTCCGGGGCGGCGCAGTTCGCCATGGTCGGGCTCCTCTCCTCTGGTCCCGTTGCCGTGCTGCTGGCAGCGACGGGCCTCGGGCTGCGTCACATCCCGATGTCGGCATCGCTGTCCAACATGATCGGCGCCCGACCACTGGGTACCAGGCTGAGACTCGCCTTCGTCCTGGTCGACGAGACATTTGGTCTCACCGTCCGGGCCGCCGACGCTGGTGTTGAGGACTTGGTGGCATACAAGACGGCCGCAGACCTCATGCTCTACTCCGGCTGGGTGGGCGGGACCACGATCGGAGTTTGGTTTGGTGGCTCGATCGATCCTGACGCGGTGGGGATCGGAGTCCTCTTCCCATTGCTCTTCCTGGGACTCGCCGCACCGATGATCAAGAGCCGAAAAGACTTCCTCGTTGCCGGCGCAGCGGTGGTGGCCTCCGTCGTCGCCACGGCTGTCCTTCCCACCGCATGGCAGATCACGGTGGCCGCGGTTGTGGCGTCACTGGCCGGGGTGTTGGTCGGTGAGTGACCTCACCCTCGTCGTGGCCGTAGCGGCGATCACCTACGGAACGAGAGTGGCCTTCCTGCTCCAGCCCCGTCCGGTGCCGCAAGGCGCGCTGGGTCGATTCCTCGATGTGTTCCCTCTCGCCCTGTTCGTTGCCATCGCGACAACCGGGCTGGTTGCTCCGGAAGGAGGACCTGCTGTCACCCCGGCCCTGGCCGCCGCCTTGGGCGGGATAATCGGAGCCGTCGTCTTCCGACGGAATCTGTGGGGCGTCCTGATGGTAGGAATGGCCTTCTTCTACATCACAAGGGCGCTGACGGCGTAAACGAAGGAGATGAGAATGGGCAAGGTCACTTACGGGATGAATGTGTCACTGGACGGCTACGTCGAGGACGCCAACGGCAGCATCGCGTTTTCGGAACCTGACGATGACGTGCACCGGCATTGGAGCGAACAGACTCGGGCGGCATCCGCGCTTCTGTACGGTCGGGGCCTGTTCGAGGTACTGGAAGAGCACTGGACCGCCGCCTCGATGCGAGATGACCTTCCCGACGTCGAGGCGGAATTCGCACGTGCCTACGTCGACACCCCGAGGTATTTCTTCTCCGACACGCTGGAGAGTGTCCCACCGGGTGTCGAGATCGTCCGCAGCCAGGAGGCGAGGGCTGTGGTCAGCCGTCTCAAAGACGCGACCGAAGGCCCCCTCGCCCTGGGCGGGGCCGGCCTGGCGGCTTCGCTGCTCGACCTCATCGACGAGTTCCGGATGGTTGTCATGCCTGTGGTGGTTGGTTCGGGGAAGCCATTCTTCCCGGCCGGGAGTGAGCTCCCACTCCGTCTCGTCGACCAGCACGTGTTCGATTCGGGGGCGGTGTACCTCGCATACGTGAGGCGGTAGTAGGCCCGTTCAGCGGCGTTACTCTGCCGCCCCATGCGTATTGGAATCTTGACCGGCGGTGGAGACGTGCCCGGGCTCAACGCCTGCATCAAGGCGGTTGTGAACCGGGCCTCCGACGAGGGACATCAGGTGGTCGGGATCCGCCGTGGCTGGGGCGGGTTGGCTCACTTCAACCCCGAGGACGCCAAATCGAACGGTGACTTGCTGATCTCACTCGATCCCGGGGTGGTCCGAACCATCGATCGCACCGGTGGAACCTTTCTTCACACCTCGCGGACCAACCCGGGCAAGATGAGACCGGAGGAGGTTCCTGCCTTCCTCGGCGACAAGTCGGGCGAGGAGGGGAACGTCGACATCACCCCACACGTGCTGGGCGTCCTCGAAGACCAGAAGATCGACGTCCTGATCCCGATCGGTGGTGACGACACCCTGTCTTATGGGCTCCGCCTCCACGAGGAGGGGGTGCCGGTCATCGCCATCCCCAAGACGATGGACAACGACGTCCACGGCACCGACTACTGCATCGGGTTCTCGACGGCGGTCACACGCGGCGTGCAGTTCATCCACAGCCTTCGCACCGCAGCCGGCTCACACGAGAGGATCGCGGTGGTGGAGTTGTTCGGCCGCTACAGCGGCGAGACGTCACTGGTGACCGCCTATCTGTCCGGCGTGGATCGGGCCATCATCTCCGAGGTCCCCTTCGACGTCGAGAAGCTCGCCGGCATGCTCTTGTCTGATCGAGCCTCCAACCCGTCCCACTACGCCATGATGACCATCTCCGAAGGCGCCCGGCTCCAGGAGGGCGACATGATGCTGGCGGGAGAGGAGGACGCCTACGGTCATCGAAAGCTGGGTGGCATCGGCGCCCTGACTGGTGAGCTGCTCAAGGAGCGAACCGGCGAGCCGGTGCTCTACCAGCAGGTGGCGTATCTGATGCGATCGGGGGCGCCCGACTCACTCGACCTCATGGTCGCCACCAACTATGCGGTGATGGCCGCAGATCTGGCGGTCGAGAACAGTCATGGCCGCATGGTGGCGCTGCGTGGCGGCACCTACACCCACGTCCCCATTGGTGTCACCAAGGAAGGCGTGAAGCGAGTCGATGTCGACGAGTTGTACGACCTCGACACCTATCTGCCCAAGGTCCGTCACGTCCTGGGCAAGCCGATGTTCCTCTACTGACGGAACGAGGCTCGTCTAGCGGGTTACGCGGCTGGCCGACGCAGACACAGACTTCTTGTCCTTCTTGGCCTGGCGCTTTTCCTTCAGATCTTTGGCCGCCACCTTCTTGGTGCTCTTGCCGCCCTTGTCTTTGTTAGCCACTTCGGCCTTTCTGTTGGGCGAATCGAATCCGATTCATGTCCAGTGTGTCACGTTTCGAGAACCAGCTACTAGCCGACCGCGCCGCCCAGCGCCTCTACCCGGCCCGCGATCACCTCACGGACCTGGTCGCGCAGATCGCCGGTGTCCGGAGTGGTCATGCCATCGGTCTCGATTGGCTTGTCGAGGACGACTGTGATCACTCCGCCCCTCACCAATGGCTTGCCCGGGGGCCAGGCTTCGTACGACCCGTGTATCGACAGCGGGAGGACCGGAAGACCCGAGCTGATCGCCATCGTGAAAGCGCCCTTCTTGAACGGCTTCATCACCCCGTTGCGGGGCCTGGTCCCCTCGGCGTAGATGATCAGACTCCGACCCTTCTCGATCAGCTCTCGCGATTGACGATTCACCTCGGAGTGCACCGCACCCCTGGCTTCTCGGTCGACTTCGATGATCCCCACCATCCTCATCCCTTGCGCCAACACCGGGACCTGGAAGAGCTCTTTCTTGGCGAGGAATCGGATCGGCAGGGGAACTGCGAGGAGGCAAGCCATGATGTCGAGAGCCGACAAATGGTTGGCAACGACGACGTAGGACCGATTCGGATCGATGTTCTCGGCCCCCTCGATCTCGAGCTTGGTCCCCGAGGCGGCGAGCCACACGCGGCTCCATCCCCTGATGATCTTCTCGATCATCGGCGAGCCGTCGTTGATCATGACCATGACAGCGATGAGAGCGACGGCGACGATGGTGGCGGTCACTCCGGCGACCACGGTGATGATCGTCCTGGGCACGTCGATGAACAACCGCATGGAGGGAGAGTACCGATCGGTCTCTTACCCTGGCCCATCATGGACAAGGCATCTCTTCGGAGTCGGATGCGAGAAGTGGGCCCCATCCCGACGCAGGTGGGTCGGCGGATCGTCGCCGGTTTGTTCGCATGGCTGTCACCCAGTCTCCCCGGGACCATCTCGGCCTTCCTCCCGATGGAGGGTGAGGTGGACCTTCGCCCCCTCTTTGACATGCTCCCGGGCTGGCGATGGGTGCTGCCTCGGGTCGAGGACGATCGCTCGGTCACATTCAGGGATGTCGCCGTCCCTCGTGAGACGCATCCCTTCGGAATGGAGCAACCCAGCGATTCGGGGCCGGCCATCCCCATTCCTGAGATCGATGTCTTCCTCGTCCCCGGTCTTGCCTTCGACCCGAGCGGTGGCCGGCTAGGCAATGGGGCGGGGCACTACGACAGGATCCTCTCCTCGGCCCGTGGCGACGCAGCTGCGATCGGGATCGCACCCGCCCCGAGGCTGGTAGACGCCGTGCCGGTCGAGGGGCATGACGTCCGGGTTGGCTGGCTGGCGACGGAAGACGGAGTGATCAGCTGTGCTCCCAATGGGTGAGCCGGTCGATCGACAGGAAGATGGCGGGGCCGCTCGGTGGGGCATTGCGGTATTGCCGGTATTTCCCCTTGAGACGTGACCTCGCCTCCCACCAGTTGCCCCCATCCTTCTCGATGGTGACTTCGCCGTCAGTGCGGACCCACCAGAGCTGGTGCCAGTCCTCGTCGTAGTGGTCGACCAGCAGCGAAGCGACAGGAAGCGTCTCAACGTTCTGCAGTCGCTGCAGGTGGTGCGTTGATTTCGGCTTCTCGTCGATCATATGGACGACGTTCAGCCCGATCACGGTGAATGTGACAACGACCACATGCGGCCGGCCGTCTGGTGTAATCGAGGCGAACCGGCCCACTCGCGCCGCGGCGAGTCGTTGCAGCGCCTCGGCGTCATCCATGCTGTTCGAGCAGGGGCCCGAATGTGCGCCATGTCGATTCTGCCCAGCGCCGATGGCCGGCCGCGCTGACATGGAACTTATCGGCGGACCAGAGGTCCCGGTCCGTGTACCAGATGGTCGGGTCGTCCTTTCTGTGGGGGACCACATGGGCGCCATGACGTGCCGCCACGCGGTGGTGCGCCCGATCGAAGCGTGCGGAGCGCTGTGTCATCAGGTTGCGCAGAGGTGGCTTGAGCCTGGGGATGGTGCCGATGTCGCCGACGCCGCTGAGGACGACAAGTGAACCGGTGTCGGTCAGCGTGGCGACGAGCTCGTCCAGCCGTCTCTCGAACACGCGGATGCCAACCCCGTGAATCACATCGTTGGCGCCGACCGAGACCAGGAAGATGTCGGGTTCGAAGGCGATGGCCGGCTCGAGTTGGTCGCGCAACAGATCGTCGGCGCGTGACCCGCTCACCGCGTATGAGCGGAGTGTGACATGGCGATTCTGAGCTGCTCTCTGGCTGACGATGCTGACCCAGATCTCCTCCGGGCCGGCCACACCTGGAGCGGTCACCGAGGAATCTCCCAACACGGCTATTCGCAATGGTGGATGGCTCGGGTCACCGAAGACACCGGAGGGATCGAACTCGGCTTGACGGGGAGCAGGTTGGAGCGCCGCGTAGAGGACTTCGGCGCCGAGGATCACGGCGCCGGCAGTGACTCCACGTATCAGGAGACGGGGGACCATCCCTCAATTCTTACAGGGAATTCCTGCTTCAGGCGCTGCTTGCGTCCTGGATCCGCGCCTTGAGCCCGAAACGGCCCTTGGTTTCGGTCAGATCGATGATTGCCCCGGCTGCATTCGCGAAGGCCGAGGGGTCCTCCGGGAAGAACTCGAAGGTGTCTCCTTCGATGTCGAAGGCAAAGCGATAAACCGACGTCCGGTGGATCTCGAGAGTGTCCATCGGCCAGGAGCCGAGGTGCCGCTTCCCGGCGACCACCCTGAATCTGCCCTCGGCGACCTCGATCGTGACCGCGGTCGGCTCGAGTCTCTGTGCTTTTAGCCGCCCCGTGTAAAACATCCCGACGTCAATCTACTCGTTTGCATGAAGTGGGAACAAGGGAGAGAACGCCCAATTCCTGGGTACAGTTTGAGCTAGTCAGCGGAAGGGATGAATGACGGAGGCCTCCCTCGACAGGCCAAATCTGGCCAACAGAGCCCGATTCGTGACCGCCACCACGCTGTTCGATGGCCACGACGCCTCCATCAACATCTTTCGCCGCATTCTTCAGGCCTCAGGCGCCGAAGTCATCCATCTCGGTCACAACCGGACCGGTCTCGACATCGTGGAGACGGCCGTCGAGGAGGATGCCCACGCCATCGCGGT
>JALDXP010000131.1:0-7529 GCA_032154885.1 Actinomycetota bacterium | reverse complement strand
GCTGAGGAGTGACGGAGGGCATTGGACAGGGACTCGGTGATGATGGCCACGATCTCGTCCTCGAGACCGCCGTCGATGGAATGGCCGAGCTCCATACTCAGGCGCACGCTGGCGGGATAGGCCGACGCCATCCTGGCAACTGTGTCTTGGAGGCGATCGTCGAGCCGTGCTCGAGTATCCGGCTCATGCCGCAGCTCGAAGATGTAGCGCCGCAAGGTCTCTACCGACCGGTCGAGCCGATCGACCGCGTCCAGGAGTGTCGCTTCGGCCTGAGGGCTCTCCACCAGCTGTGACAGCCCCTGGAGCCCCAATCCCACGGCGAACATCTCCTGGATCACCGAGTCGTGGAGCTCCCGGGCAATGCGCTGCCGGTCCTCGACGACCGCCACCCGTCGGAGGCGGTCCTGGAGACGAGCCGTCTTCACTGCGGCACCCGCGATGCGGCTCAATGCCTCCACCACCATGACGTCCTGGTCGGTGAACCCGCCTTCCTTCTCGGTCAGATACAGGTTCCCGAATGCCATATCGCCCACTGCAACCGGGACCCCCAGGAAGTCGCCCATGGGAGGATGGTGTTCAGGGAACCCCACGGCGTCGGGATGGCTGGAGATCTCGTCCACGCGGATGGTCTTGTTGAGCCGGATGACGGTGCCCAGAACGCCGCGTCCGGTCGGAAGCCGCCCGATACGCGCCGCCTCCTCTTTCGAGATTCCCTCATAGAGAAAATCGGACAGCACGCCATGTTCGCCCAGCACACCAAGCGCTCCGTATTTTGCGCCGGTAGCCGCGACCGCTTCCGTGACGAGGCGACGCAACACCAGCTCCAGATCCGTCTGCTCCACGACACCTGCAGCAGCCTCGATGAGGGCGGAAATCCGGTCGAATGTGGGCGGCTGCGACATTTGGTCACCCTAACCCTCGGCTAGCGTGCCGCTCGGTGGCAGATCTGAAGGTTCTGTTGGTGGACGACCATGAAGTGGTCCGCGCCGGCCTCAGGGCACTCCTCGACTCTCAGGACGACATGACGGTCGTGGGAGAAGCCGGGACAGCCGAGGAGGGCGTCCGCCGTGTTGGATACGACGAGCCCGACGTCGTCGTTCTCGACGTGCGATTGCCCGATGCGAGTGGCATCGAGGCCTGTCGGGAGATCCGCTCCCGGTTCCCTGAAGTACGAGTGTTGATGCTCACGTCGTTTGCCGACGAAGAGGCCCTCATGGCGGCGATCCTGGCCGGTGCCTCCGGCTACGTCCTCAAACGGGTCAAGAGCGATGAACTGGTCACGGACATCCGACGGGTCGGGGCCGGGGAGTCTCTGTTGGACCCTGAGATGACCGAACGGCTCTTCGAGCGGATCCGGGAAGGGCCGAAAGAGGATCCGCTTCTGTCACGTCTCACCAACCAGGAACACATCATCGTCCGGCACATTGCCGAAGGGCTCACCAACCGGCAGATCGCAGAGGAGATGTTCCTCGCTGAGAAGACCGTCAAGAACTACGTGTCCAACCTCTTGTCCAAGATGGGCATGAGCCGACGGAGCGAAGCCGCCGCATATGTCGCACGGCTCGACACGGATTCGCGTTCGGTTCCAGCGGAGAGTTGGGAAGACCTCGAATAGGCGACGCAGCGGGCAATTGACGTAAGTTGCGTTATTGAATCTGGCCATTTGCGAACCGATCGCGGCGGGCTCGCCCCTGAGACGGCGTCTCGCGCATCCGCAACAGCAACAAGCGACCGAATCGATCCTCGAACGCGTCCATAGCGAGATCGAACGGTCGTTGAAAGAAGGGGAGAGCAATTGATGAGCACTGCTCAACTCCTGGAACTGGTCGACGGACAGCCCGAGACGATTCAGGACGAGATCATTCGCATCAATACCGAAGCGAGGCCGATCGCGCTCCAGGCTGCACTAATTGTCCCCTTGCTCTCCGGCCTCGTCGGCTTCTTCGACGGATTTCGCATGATGCACCTCCCCGATGTGACACCATCCGCCGACATGAGAAGGGCCGAGATCTGAGAGCGTTTGCCAACCAGGCGCCCACGACAACGAGCGAAAGCGCCTGCTCGTGGCACATCGGAACCCAGATAGGGTCGCAGACATGAGGACGCACGACTATCTCAAGGCGCGGTTGCTCTACGTGCGTCAGGACTTCGATGAGGTGCTCGAGCAGCTCACTGACGCGGACCTGCCCTGGCGCCCCGTGGAGGATGTGCCGTCGATAGCAGGTCTCCTCATCGAGATCGCGAACAAGGAGAAGGAGCTGATCGCCTGGCTCCAGAGCGGCGAATGGCCAGACGACGATCCTGACGCCTTCGACGAAGGGGCGACCCTCGCCGAGATGCGCTCGGTTCTCGCAACCTTGCGCGAGCAAACGCTGCGCTACATCGACTCGTTCGATGACGCCGGCTTGGACGAGCTTGTTCCTTGCCCAGAGAAGTGGTGGGAAGCCCTTCGTCTGGAAGCTTGCCCTCGCAGCGAGATTCTGAGAAACCTCGCCGCGCACGAGTGGTACCACACGGGGCAGATGATCGTTTACCAGTCGATACGCGGAGTGGATCCTGACCACAGGTGACCTAAAGCGCGCCAACAACCGAGCCGCTCGAAGATGCCCCTGCGGCGCAACATGGCGGGACTGCAGTTCCTTTCACTCAACCGCCCGCGGGGCTGCGGTGTTACGGGAGTGGGCGGCTGGCTCGGCGCCTCGACCGTTCTATCCCTTCGGTTGGGCGGTCTTTTCGGATCTCGTCGATTCGCTCAGGGACGAGGAGTTCGAAAACGATGATCTTGATCATCGCCGCTATAGGCAAGGCGAGTAGTGCGCCAAAAAGGCCGGCCACGGATCCTCCGATCAGGATGGCAATGATGACTCCGACCGGGCTGAGGTCGACGGCGCGGTTCATGACCCTCGGTGCGATCACGAAGTTCTCGATTAGCTGGTAGACGAGAAGTAGGACTACGGCCGCTATGACGACCCCAGGGCCCTGAAACGCAGTCACGGCAGCGACACCAGCCGCGCCGATGAATGCGCCGACCGCCGGGATCAGGTCGGTGAACGCAACCCAGGCAGCCAGGACGAGCGCAAATCGGACACCGATGACCTGGAAGCCGACAAATGAGACCACGCCTGCCATCAGGCTTATGACCAGGGTCCCGACCATGTAGTTGGCGATCAGATCGGTGGACTCGTTGAGAACGTAGAGAAAGTCCTCCCGGCGTCGGTGGCGAATGAGTCGCGCCACCCATACCTTGGCCTGGGGGAGCCGAATCGCCAGGTAGGGAGTCACGGCGAGGATCGTCAGTACGGTGAAGAGCATTCCTCCAAACGACGAAACCAGCCCCAGGGCGGCCGCAGGGCCGCCCCCCGACCCTCCTTCGGACCCGCCGGCCAGTGATCCGACGTCTATCGATTGGGCGATCGAACCCACGATTCCCGGCGTCTGTTGGAGCCGTTCCACAAAGGCCGGGAACTCTTCGACCAGCGTCGAAATCTGTTCGACAATGAACGGCACCAAGACGACTCCGAGCCCGACTAGCAGGATCAGACCCGCGAGAAGGATCGCTGCCAGTGCCCAACCTCGACGTAGACCTCTGTTCTCGAGCCACTGGATCGAGGGCTGAAGACCGATCGCAAGGACCAGTGATGCCACCAGGACCAGCGCCACACTGCGAAGGATCCAGAGCAGGCCGAAACCCACCACTACCAGGAGGACCACGACCGAGACTCTGGCCCAATACGAGACTGGGGGCCATCGATTCGGATCCGCCTCCTCGCCCGTCGCGGTTTCATTCGATGGCCGGATGCCCTCCGCTCGGGAGTCTTCGGTCATCAGAGCATGTCGTCGCGGGATTGTTCGGCCCGTGATTGGCCGATGGCAGTTACGACCTTCTTCTCTTCTTCTGGTGGCGGTAGCACGGCGGGCATTCCGAGTGCCTCGATCCACAACTCTCGGGTCCATCCCATCGTGTGGTAGAGGTGCATGCCCTCTTGTTCTCCGACCTGCTCGTAGGCGTCGGTCAACGCCTCTTCCTTGCGCAGATCCTCATTCACCGCACAACTGATCGCCATCTCGTAAACCTGGACTCCGCCAAGTTCTGTTTCCAACGCCTGGTAGAGCAACTCCTCTACTTGGGCAGCATTCACCGAGGGCCTCCTCTAGGGGGATCCGGGGGAACACATCAATACCCATAACGAGCCTGGCACAAACAAGAGCCCGCCTCGACATTTGGGTGCCAGGATGGCGGGTGACACGTGGCCGCTGAACAGGAGGAAGCGTGGCAGAGAATCCAGACCACCCGATGGCAGAGTGGTCAGACGACCACCTGCTGGAGGAATATCGCTCTTTGACCGCCAATCTCCCTGATAGGGGCGGTCAGGACACACCAGACAAGTCTGCAATCACTGAGGAGATCCTGCGACGGGGTTTGTCGTTGCCAGACGTGCCAACCGTCCCCAAATTGGAAACCGTGGACTGGAGCGGTGAGGCCGGAGGAGAAGATCCCGGGTCTGGGGCTTTGCCGAAACCTTTCTAGCGATCGTGGCAGGCTTGGCCTCCCGCCAGGGTGGTCAGGGTGGCCCGGCGGGCGTGAGCAAGATCTTCCCCGCCGACATTTCTGACTGGTAAACGCTGATGGCGTCCACCACTTGCTCCAGCGGAAACGTCGCTCGGACCTCGGATCCGAGTGAGTCGCCGATGAGGCGTTGTACCTTGCGCCACATCCGCAGGATCTGCACTGGGTTCCTCTCGGGGAGCCACCTCGTCAGCCAAAAGCCGGTCACCGACTTGCCGGCGAAGACGAGGTCGCCGATCTCGACTCGAGCATCCTGGTCGGACAAGCCGCCGTAGACCACCACCGTCGACCCTCTGGGGAGACCGGCGAGAAGGCGTCGCGTGAGTTTGCCGCCGATTGCATCCAGAGCCATACCTGCCCCGTGCTCGCGGCACGTTTCCTTGAACTGAGTGTCGAAATCTGGCGACGAGGTGTCGAGAACGATGTCGGCTCCACCTGCGGCCAACGACTCGACTTGCTCCGCACGTCTCACGAGATTGATGACCTCGATCCCCTCGGAACTGAGGACGCGGTCGATCATTCGTCCGAGGGCGCCCGCGGCCGCTGTGTTGACGACCGCCCGGCTCCCAGCCGACCTGGCCATCTCGAGGAAGGCGAGAGCCGTCATTGGATTGACCACAGACATCGCCCCCGCCTGCAACGACACCTGACCGCCCAGCGGCAGGGCCAGTCGCTGGGGCACCATCACGTATTCGGCCCATGCACCACTCTTGGTGGAGGCGACGAACGCGACGCGCCTCCCGTTGAGATACCGGCCCATAGCCCCGCGACCCGCGGCAACCACCGTGCCCGACCCCTCGAGACCCGGTCGCGTGGGCGGCTGAGGTCTCGGAACGTACTTGCCGTCGATGAATGCCAGGTCGGAAGGGTTGATCGGTGACGCCGCAACCTCGATGAGAACCTGACCCGCACCAGGAATAGGGGTGGGCACCTCTTCGATGCGGAGCCCAGCGGCTGCCGCATATTCGTACAGAACCACCGCTTTCATCGTGCTCGGAATCGTCACAGGAATCCGGCGCAAGCTAGTGCGACGTCTTCCAGCAACCGCAGTCAGCTTTCACATCGACCACGGCGAGGCGAGACGGAGTTCTGCGCCGATCCTGCTCTTGTCCGTGAGGTCGCGCAGGATCGCGGAGCCCTGGCTGGCCGTGCCGGTTCCGTATATCAACCCACCTCTTCTTACTATCGCGCCCGTGCCTGCCGACCAGCCAATCGACGTAAACGCCACCGCTCGAACGCTCACGTTTCTGGTCGCCGCTGGCACAGAGGCGGGCGGCGAGCCGATTGGCCACGCAAGACAGGCCAGGCTTGGCGAGATCGTTGGCACTGCGACAGAGAAGACTTCGGGCACCGTGGAGGGAACGGCGGGAGGTGGTTCGCTCTGCGTGTTCGAGACTCCCCTCGACGCCCTGGATGCGGCCCATTTGATCCAGGTCGAGGTCTTGTCGAGCGAGGAATTGGGGGGCGATGCCCAAATCTGTCAGATCGGAATCCACACCGGTCGAGGGTCGAGGGGCGCGGCAGGATATGCAGGCTCCGATGTCGATCTCGCTGCCGGTATTGGACTTGCAGCCCAGGGCGGCCAGGTGTTGGTCTCCTATGCAACCCGGCTCCTGATCGAGGACCACGTCACCCGGCAGGGTTGGACGGTCGTCGACCTGGGTTCCTTCGACCTCGAGGGTGGCAAGGACGCTGAGCGTCTCAGCAGGGTCGACTTCCTTGACACACCCCTAGTGATGACCCCACCGAGGGCGACACCTCACGTCGCATCGTCGATCCCTGTGAACGTCCAGCCCATCGTCGGCCGCACAGTCGACCTGCAATCGGCAGCCGAGCTGCTCACGCGTGACGCCGTGCGGCTGGTCACAGTCACCGGGCCTGGAGGGACGGGGAAGACGCGGCTTGCCGTGGAGCTTGCCCATAAGCTCGATCCCAACTTCCCCGACGGGGTCTTCTTCGTAGACCTGGCCGCGGTGCGTTCTTCTGACCAGGTCCTTCCCACCGTGGCCCGTGCTCTGGGTGTGCTGGAGAGCCCGGGCCGCACCATCATCGAGGGCCTAGCCTCGGTGGTCGGGACGGCGCGGATGCTCCTCGTCCTCGACAACATGGAGCAGGTCCTCGCCGCAGGCCCGGATCTGGGCCAGGTCCTCGAAGCTCTTCCGGGAGTCAAAGTCCTGGTCACCAGTCGGGCTCCTCTCCGACTGTCATGGGAGCACGAGTACCCGCTGTCCACCCTCCCTGTCCCTTCCGAGGATGCGGGGGCTGGAACGATCGCAGACTCCGATGCCGTCGCCCTATTCGTGGAGAGGGCCCGCACAGTGAGGCCAGACTTCGCCTTGACGCCGGACAACGAGCAGGTGGTGGCCGCGATCACTCGCCAGCTCGACGGGCTCCCGCTCGCCCTCGAATTGGCTGCCGCCCGTCTTCGATCATTCACGCCTGAGGAGCTCCTCCACCGGCTCGATGATCGATTGGCCGTGCTCGATCAAGGCAACGTCGACCTTCCAGAGCGGCACCGGACATTGCGGGGCGCCATCCAGTGGAGTCACGAGTTGCTCGAGGCGCCTGAGGCGGTGATGTTCCGCAGACTCGGGGTGTTTTCAGGTGGGTGGTCCCTGGACGCCGCATTGTCGATCTGTCTCGACCACGAGGTCGACGAGGCTGCGGCGCTGAACCTTCTGGAGGAGCTGGTCGCCAAGTCATTGGTGGTTTTCGCCATCGACGACGGCGGTGAGCCCCGTTATCGCATGCTGGAAACGCTGCGCGAATTCGGTCTGGAGAAATTGACCGAGTCTGGAGAGGAGGACGACATCCGCCGGCGTCACCTGGCTTGGTGCCTGTCGCTCGCTTCTGGCGTCGAGGAGACGGTGGCGACGCCAGGTTTCCCGGCGTTGCTCGACCAACTGGACCGCGAGCGATTCAACCTGCGCGAGGCCCTCGGCTGGAGCTTGCGGACCGGCAA
>JALDXP010000130.1:0-7547 GCA_032154885.1 Actinomycetota bacterium | reverse complement strand
ATCCCGGGATATAGGCCGGGATCGGCGCGCCAGAACGATGTGTCAGGCCCGGACCTCGTCCCGCATGAAGGCGATGTAGGCAGCGGCGAACATGACCGACGTCAGGGCGACCAGGATTGCGATCTGGGGCCACACCACGGCGAGGCTCTGTGCGAGGTTGAGCTCGGACACGATGGCCCGGTCGACCTGCTCGACTGTGACCAGTCCCACGGTGCGCACCTCGGGGTCGAGGAGCACGCTCGAGACATTCTGAAAGAGGGTCACTGGTGAGAGCTGGGACACGGTCTGCGCCGTTTGCTGGTAGGCGATTTCCGCCGCATCCGACCCATCTCTGGGGCTGAGCACGCTGGCGATGGCCCCGAAGATGAACGACCCGAAAAGGGTCAGGACCAGCCAGACGCCGAGCGGGATCATCGCCGAGGTCGAGGCACGCTTGGACAGCACCGAGCACAGCGTGGCCAGTGCCTGCCAGAACCCGACGTAGATGATGGTGAAGACCAGCCAGACGGCGAGACGGGAGATCTCGGTCGGGGTGGGCACCACGCCGAGCCTGAAGATCCCGATCCCGGACACGAACAAAACGAGGGCGGTGAGCATGATCGCGACCACGGTCAGGCCCGCCACGAACTTGCCCAGGATGACTTCGTCACGGTGGATCGGCTGGGAGAGCAGCCGGGGCAGGGTCCCCTGGGAGCGCTCGCCGCTGACTGCATCGAACCCAAACATGATCCCAAGCAGCGGGGCCAGGAATCCCACGAACACGATCAGAGGGAACGGGACCGGATCCGCGGTGACGGTGAACAGCTTGAGGAACAGCGCCGTGATCCCCTGGGCGTTGGGGGCGACATCGCGGATGCCACCCGAGGCGGCGAAGACGGCTGCAGCCGTGGCGATGCCGAGGACTCCCATGAGCACGACGAACCGCCCCGAAAGTATGTGGTCGGCGATCTCCTTCCGGGCTACCGCCCGCCAACCTCCGACCCGTAGGGATTCCTCGGCGGGGACCTCCTCGGCCACGACTTCGGCGTCGGTGGTCATACCGGAACCCCCTCCTGCTCTTCCTCGATCTCGAAGTAGCGGCGATAGATGCTCTCCAGATCCTCGTCGAGCCGATGGACACCGATGACGTCGGCGCCCTTGGAGACGAGACCGCTCACCGCGGGCGCCAGCGACTCCGAATGGAGGTCTGCCACCCACGACCCGGGTACCCGACCAGGGGTGATATCACTGGCGGTTCCGAGGGACTCGAGGGCGGCTCGACCCTTGGACGGCTCGCCACCGAGGCGGAACTCGACCCTGATGTTGCCGCCCTTGTCGACGGCCGCGAGCTCGTGTGGTGTTCCTTGGGCGACGACCTTGCCTCTGACGAAGATCGCGACCCGATCGCACACAGTCTGGACCTGGTGAAGGAGGTGGCTGGCGAGGAGTACCGTCACACCTTCCTCCTTGGCCAATCTCTGGATCAGGGCGAGCATCTCCACCACACCCTCAGGATCGATGGCGGTGGTCGGCTCATCGAGGATCAGCACCGATGGGCCCTTCACCAAAGCGTCCGCGACGCCGAGACGCTGTTTCATCCCTCGCGAATACTCGCCGGCCGGCTGATCGGCGGCCTCGGCCAGACCAACCAGGTCGAGCAGGGAGCTGATCAGGTCCTCGAAGTCCTCGAGCCCGTTGAGCCTTGCGGTGAACCTGAGGTTCTCTCGCCCAGTCATGGGGTCGTAGAAGCCCACTGCGTCAGGCAGGTAGCCCACCTTCCTCTTGACCTCGAGCGGGTGCCATCTCGGGTCGAGGCCCAGTACCTCGATCTTGCCCTTGCTGGGCTCGACGAGGCCGAGGAGCATGAGGATGGTGGTGGTCTTGCCTGCCCCGTTCGGGCCGAGCAAGCCGAACACCTCTCCGGCTTCGATGTCGAGGTCGAGCCGGTCGACCACGGTGTGCTCGCCGTAGGCCTTGGTCAGCTTCCGGCTTCGGATGGTCGAGGCGGCCATGTCAGCGACGGCCGAAGCGGCGGAAGACCCAGGCGAGGCCGGCCAGTGTGAGAGCGATTACGGCGATGCCGACGAATCCCCAGATGGCGGAGGGGTTTACCGTCGTGCGGATCTCCATCTCTGGGACGTCGACTTCCTCATTGGTGGCGGTGAAGGTGATCACGTAGTCGCCAGCCACAGCCTCCTCCGATGGGGTGATCGTGGCCGTCACAGGCACGGTCTCACCAGCAGGTATGGCCACCTCCTGGGTGTCGAAGCCGACCTCCCAGCCGGTGGGCGGGGTGACTCCGACGACGACGTTGGCCAGGTCGGCGGTCCCGGTGTTGGTGAGAATGATCTGAAAGTCGCTCGAGCTGCCCACAGTGACCTCGGCATTGAGCCTCTGGTCCGGGGTCGACATCTCAAGGGAGAACGATCCGGTCACCTCCACGATCATCTCGGTCTCAACCGTCGTGCCGGGCGCCGTGGCCACGAGCGTGACCGGGTATTGGGCTGCCTCGGCCTGGAAGGGCGGAGTGACCTCGACGTTGATCGTCTCGGTGGCGCCGGCCTCAACGAGGACGGTGGCAGCCTGCGCCTGACCTGAGAGCTCGGCGGTGATATCCCAGCCGGCCGGCGCGGTCGGGCTCAGCTCGAACTCGAGATCGGCTGGGGTGCCGTTGTTCAGCTCCACGTTGAAGGTGGCAGCCTCACCGGCAGGAGTTCGAAGACCGGGGAAGGTAGGGGTGAGTGTCACCTCGCCACCGGCTTGAACCGAGACCCTGACCGCGATAGGGAGGGAAACCGAGTCACCTCCGCCGGAAGCGGTGATGGTCATCGGGAAGTCACCTTCGGTCACGGTGGTAGGGACAGTGACATCGAAAGTGAGCTCGGGATTCAGCCCGGGACCGGCGGTGACCGAGTCGACCTCGAAGCCGCCACCGCGGAACGCAGCGGTCCAGTCTTCGGGGGCCCCCTCCACTGCGAGAGCGACGGGGACCTGGGCCGGAGCGGCGATGGTCAACGGGAAACTGACCTGGTCCCCGGGCGTTACCGCGACCGACGGGAACGGGGTGCTGACGGTCAGAGCGGTGACGGGGAGCGTCGTGGGCGTCTCCTCCTCCGTCTGCGCTAGAGCCGCAGGGGCCAGAGCCAGCGTGGACACCACGGCCAACGCCACCAGCAATTGCCTCTTCGACACCAAGGTGATCAGAGCTCCTTCTTCATCGGTTCTTGACACAAACACACCATCGTGACCGCAGAGACCCTAAATCGATGATAAATCCATTGAGAAAACGGTGAGTCGCTACTGCTCGGCCATCTGGGAGAGCCGTTCCCGGCTGATCCGCACCTGAACTCCCAACTGGTGGTCTGCACCGCCGTGATAGACGCCGCGCAACGGCATGACATCCTGGTAATCCCGGCCGTGCCCGATCTTCACATGGAGCTCGCCGACGGGCTGGGCGTTGGTGGGATCGAGGCCCCACCACCCATATCCAGGTACGAAGACCTCGAGCCAGGCGTGGGTCTGCACGCTCAGCTCGGGCTCGTCCGGCGCCACAGCCGAGGTCTGTTCGACGGCGTAGAGATAGCCGGACACATACCGGGCCGGGACGCCGATGCTGCGATACATGGCGATGCCGAGATGGGCGAAGTCCTGGCACACCCCTTTGCCTTGTGCCATAACGTCGGCCACGTCGACGCCTACGTAAGTGGCGCCAGGCACGTAGTCGAGGGTGGATGTGACGTTGTCGGAAATGGCGGTAGCGACGTCCACCACGTCAACCGCTCCGCCCACGGCCACCCGGGCCGCCTCTTCGATGGGCCCGTCCCAGATGGCGTGGGGCGATGGCCGGAGAAAGCTCGACAGCTCAGCCCGCACGGTGTCGAGCCCCTCGATCGAAGCATCACCGGACGGGACTCGGGGCGTCGCTGTCTCAACGGTCGACTCGGCCATGATCCGGAGGTCCCGGTGCGGCTCGACGATCCCGAACTCGTCGACCCTCGTCCCCCAATAGTCGGTGTAGGAGTGGACACGGGTGGCGGGCGTGACTTCGACCCGGTAGGCGATCAATCGCTGATGGTCGTCGTTAGCCGGGCAGGCCCGGAGCAGATTGTGCGATTCCCAGGCTGGTTCCCGGTAGTTGAACTCGTTGAGATAGCGGATCTCCAGCCTCATGCCCACCTCTGGAAGTGGAGTTGGAGATCGGTGCCGGCACGGAAGAAATGGGCCTCCACCTCGTCGGAGACCTCATAGATCTCCCGCTGCAGCTCCTCGAGGAACGGGTCGAGCCGCCCGTCGACGATGGTCGGGATGTCGGTGAACTCTGCATGTGCCCGCACCCGCCCAACCGCACGCTCCATGCTGGTCTGATGGTTCGACCCGGCGAGCCGGTCGATCAAACGCTCGACCTGCTGGAGGCAATAGAGGACGCTGCGAGGAAACTCCTGGTCCAGCAGCAGGAACTGGAGCACGTCGGTCGGGTCGAGCGATGCGTCGTGTGCCTTGAGATACGCCTCATATGCCGACACCGACTTGAGCACCGACACCCAGGCGTGAAAGCCGGATCGACCATCGCCTCCGGCGAGACGGGCGTATCGGACGGAGAGGAGCCGGCAGGTCATCTCGGCACGCTCCAGGAGGAGGCCCAGCAGCATGAATCGGTAGCCCTCGTCCCGGGGCATGGTCTGGGCAGCGACGCCGCTGATCAGCTGACACCTGCTCTTGATGCTCCGGAACACCTCGTAAGCCCGTCGGTCGAGATCGAGGTGGAAGTCGGCGCGGGCAAGATCGAGATGGAAGACGTTGATCGCCTCCCACAGCTCGGTCGAGATCCGATCCCGCAGGCCGCGTGCGTTGTCACGGGCCCGCTCCACCGCCGCGATGATCGAACCCGGGTTCGACCGATCGGCCACCAGGTAGCTGCTGACGGCGCTGCTCTCCAGCGGGCCGGTGTACAGGGCGTTGACGTAGAGGACTTCGAGTAGCTCGCCCCAGGTGGTTTCCGCCCCGTCGCCTGGAGACTCGAGGAGGTTGTGATAGGTCACGTCGAGCATGCGGGCGGTGTCCTCGGCCCGCTCGACGTAGCGACCCACCCAATAGAGATCTTCAGCGTGGCGTGACAGCATGACCGCTCCCATTGCCCAGCACCCACGTGTCCTTGGACCCGCCGCCCTGTGAGGAGTTGACGATGAGGGACCCCTTCCGCATCGCCACCCTGGTGAGGCCGCCGGGCACCACCTCGATCCTGTCGCCGCTGAGCACGAATGGGCGCAGGTCGACGTGGCGAGGCTCGAGATGCCCGTCGACGAACGTGGGATGAGTGGAGAGCTGGACGATCTCCTGGGCGATGTATCCCCTCGGGTTGGCGACGAGCGCGTCGGCGGTGGCGGCAAGAGTGGCATCTTCGGCCACGCTGCCGATCACGATTCCGTAACCGCCCGCCTCGGCCACCGGCTTCACCACCAGCTGGTCGAGACGGCTCAAGATGACCTCCAGGTGGTCGGGCTCCCAGGGGAGATAGGTGGTGACATTGGGGAGGATCGGCTCCTCGCCCAGGTAGTACTCGATGAGGGCGGGGATGTAGGGATAGACCCCTTTGTCGTCGACCGCCCCGTTCCCGATGGCGTTGGCGATGGTCACGGTCCCCGCCCGTGCCGCGCCATGGAGACCGGGGACGCCGAGCAGGCTGTCCTGGCGGAAGACGACCGGGTCGAGAAACTCGTCGTTGACCCGGCGGTAGATCACGTCGACGCGCTTGAGGCCCTTGGTGGTGCGCATGTAGACCTGGCGGTCGTCGACCAGGAGGTCCCGGCCCTCGACCAGTTCGATGCCCATCTGGCGGGCGAGGAAGGCATGCTCGAAATATGCAGAGTTGGCCACCCCGGGGGTCAACACGACGACCGTCGGATCGTCGGCGTTTGGTGGGGCGATGGCACGCAGGGCCCGGAGGAGCGACGCCCCGTAGTGGTCCACGGGTCGAATGACGTGGCTGGCGAAGCCGACGGGCAGGATTCGGGTCATCGCCACCCTGTTCTCCAGGACATAGGAGATCCCGCTCGGCACCCGCAGGTTGTCCTCGAGGACCCGGTACGTGCCCTCGTCATCGCGCACGATGTCGATCCCGGCCACCACGCAGCGGGAGCCCCGGGGGGCCGGGATGCCGTGCGCCTCCCGCACGTATCCGTCCGCCGACTCGACCAGCCAGCGGGGGATGATGCGGTCGTTGATCGCCTGCTGACCGCCGACATAGAGGTCGTCGAGGAATCGGTTGAGGACCGTTACTCGCTGGACGAGCCCGGATTCGATATGACTCCATTCATCGGGGGGGATGATCCTTGGCACCAGGTCCATCGGCCAGGTGCGCTCGAGACCTCCCTCGTGGCCGGTGACGGCGAAGGTGATGCCGAGGGTCCGGAAGAAGGAATCGAGCAGCCCGAGGCGATCGGCGAGCTCGGCGTCGCCGATCTCGGCGAGGCGATTCATCAACGCCTCATAGTGAGCCCGCACCCCGTCGGGGCCGTGAACCTCGTCGAAGCTGCCCATCGGCGAAGTGTATTGACGACGTTTCCTCCCCCGAAGGGGGAGGTGTCGCCGCAGGCGACGGAAGGGGTTCCGTCAGACGTGACCGAGCGGGTGGCCGGTGTCGGCCCTGACCTCGGTCCCGCACAACTGACAGTTGCGCAGACCCGGCGCCACCTTGGACTGGCAGGAGGGGCATTCGACGATGCTCTCCCGCACCCGGTCGTCGTTGGTGCCGTCCTGGAGATCGAGCTCCTCGATCTTCGCCATCAATTTCTCGGGGGTGAGGCCCTGCTCTTCGAGCAACGCGAGAGTGGCACGCAGGATCATCACCAATCGATCGATCCGCTCATTGAGGTCCTCGATCCGGTTGGTGTGATGCGTCCCGTCGGCGACGGCTGCGCTCCGCGCCAACGAGGCGGCCCGGCTGGCCGAAGACTGGCCCATGCTGTATCCGAGATAGAACTCGAGCATGCTGCGTTATCGGCATCGTGCCGAGAATGGTGAAGCGTCCGGATCGAAAGCGAATCCGGCAGCCGACTCTCAGGGCTGACGGACGTAGAACTCGGTGAACTCCGAGCAGCGCCCGTCGTCAGCGAACTTCATCAGGAAGCAGTTGTGATAGGTGCGCTCTGGCTTGTCGGTCGTCGCCAGATATCGACTGGTACCAACACCCACGCCGCGATCTCCGTCCACCGCCCATGCCTCATAGGCCGCCTCCCAGGCACCTGGGTCGTCGGGTTCCTCCAACCAAGCGGCGACTATCCCGTCCCGGCCGACGACCATTTCATCACCCTCGTCGTATGGATGGAAGCGATAGGTGGCGTCATCGGTGAACAGCTCTTCGATGGCCGTCGACGTGTTCGCCCGCCACGCAAGGATGTAGCGGTCGAGCCAGCTCTGGAGATCGGTCATGGTCATTGGTCGATCGTACGCGTGCAATGGGTGACGCGGCCGGATCGGACCCATTCCAACCAATCCCTGGATGCCGTAGGCTCACCTCGAGTAACGAAGAGGACGACAGATGGCTGAGGACTACCCCCCGATCCTCGACG
>JALDXP010000129.1:0-7774 GCA_032154885.1 Actinomycetota bacterium | reverse complement strand
ATCCGATGGCCAACGACTTCAACGAGATCGTGGTCTCCGATCGGCCGAGGCTCGTGTCGGGTGACCTGGCGAGCTACGGGCCTGGAACGATCCGGCTCCCTGAGGACGCTGCCATCAATATCAAGAACCGGTCCTTCTCATTGGTCGCAGAGATCGACAATCCCGACGGCAACGCCGAGGGCATGCTCGTCACCCTCGGCGGTGAGACCGGCGGCTATGCCCTGTTCGTGCTCGATGCCAAGCCCACCTTCGTCTATAACTGGCTCGGGGTTGAGAGCTATCCGATCACCTCGGCTGAGCCGCTGCCCCAGGGAGAGTGCACCATCCGCTTCGACTTCGCCTACGACGGTGGCGGCCCGGGCAAGGGCGGCGCAGGCAGCCTGTACGTCAACGATCAGGTCGTGGCCGAAGGTCGCATCGACAAGACGGTGCCGGTCTACTTCTCAACCGACGACACCTTCGACGTCGGCGAGGACTGGGGCACTCCCATGTCGGACACCTACGACCCTCCGTTCACCTTCACCGGCAAGATCAACAAGGTGACGGTCCAAGCCAAAACGCCCTGAGGGAGTTGCAGACCGATCGGGCGGACTCGGCAACGCATGCGGCGTCCCACTTCTGCTCTCCGTCTACCGAGACGGCTATTGGTTCTTGAATGCCGCGAGTGGGCGTGTGCCGAGAAGGTTTCGCCGAGAGCCGGCAGTTCCCTACTGGCGTGCCATCGCCACCCTCAGGCGCTCCTCGGGCGTGATCAGGTGGTCCGCATCTTCCGCGTCGTCGCCGAGGTCGATCTGCACCCAGCTCACCGTGCCGGTGAAGGCGTTGTCGGTCGGCCCATAGTCGTCGCTGACGGGCGACGCGCTGTCCGAGCCGATGTCGGCGGTCTCGTCCCCCGAGAAGGCCATCGGAACGGTTGCTTCGACGCGACCCTCTCCGTCCGCCTTCCCGTCCACGTACAGCGTGACGGTCCCACCCTTGGCGAGTCCGCCACCGTCGTACGCAAACTCCATCCGCACCTGGTGCTCGCCGGAGGGGATCGGCGAATCTCCCACGATCTTGAAGCGCTGCAGGCCGAGCAGGTTGTAGCAATACGTCGGCTTTCCCCCCTTCGCGTACAGGCTCCAGCCGGCGTAGGCGCCGCCCTGGGCGATAATCACGCCCTCCGCGCCAGTGGCCGGGACGACCACCTCGGCCGTCACGGCATGCGACTTGTTCTTGATGTTGATGGTCGTGTTCTCGGTCAGACGGCCCATGCCGCCGAAGAGCAATTGAGAGTTGCCCTCCACAAGTACCGGGCGGCCAGCGAGATCGGCGTTGAAGCGTTCGAAGCGGCGATCGTCGAGTGGAAGCACGTTGTACTTGCGTGCCTCCTCGAGCCAGAGTTGCTGGAGCTCGGCGAGCTTCTCCGGCATCTCGGCCGCGAGGTCATGGGCTTGGCTCCAGTCAGTTTTCGTGTCGTAGAGCTCCCAGACGTCGTCTTCGAGCGCCGGTAGATCAGCGACGACCCAGGGCGTCGAGTGCCGCGTAACGGCGGTCCAGCCCTCGTTGTAGATGCCTCGGTTGCAGAACATTTCGAAGTACTGGGTGTCATGCCGGTCCGCTTCGGCCGCGCCGTCGAACGAATACCGCATGCTCACGCCTTCGATCGGGTGCTGCTCGACGCCGTTGACGACGGCAGGATGGGGCAGGCCGGCAGCCTCTAGAACCGTCGGAGCGATGTCGATGACGTGATGGAACTGCGAACGCACCTCGCCTCTCGCGGTGAACCCGTTCGGCCAGTGCACGATCGTGCCGTTGCGCGTCCCGCCCCAGTGCGACGCAACCTGCTTCGTCCACTGGTACGGCGTGTCCATTGCATGTGCCCAGCCGACCGCGTAGTGGTTGTAGGCGGCGGGTGTGCCGAAGTCGTCGATGTGCGCCGTCAAGAACTCGGTCGTCTCGAGCGCGGAGGCCCCGTTGAGCATCATCATCTCGTTGAACGACCCCTGTACCGTCCCTTCGGCACTCGCGCCGTTGTCCCCGATGATGTAGTAGACGAGCGTGTCCTCGAGGATGCCGAGATCCCTTATGGCGTCGATGAGGCGCCCGAGATGGTGGTCGGTGTGCTCGAGAAAGCCGGCGTAGATCTCCATCTGGCGGGCGAGAATGGGCTTGAGGTCGTCTGAAACTTCGTCCCAGGCAGGAATCTCCTCGTGCCGCGCTGTCAACTTTGTCTCCGGCGGCACGACGCCGAGCTCCTTCTGACGAGCCAGGATCTCCTCGCGCAGCTCGTCCCAACCGTGGTCGAACCGGCCCTTGTACTTGTCGGACCACTCCTTCGGAACGTGGTGTGGCGCGTGCGTCGCGCCCGGCGCGTAGTAGACAAAAAACGGCTTGTCAGGCATGAGCGACTTCTGCGAGCGGATCCACGTGATAGCCCTGTTGGTCATGTCCTCTGTGAAGTGGTAGCCCTCCTCGGGCGTCCTGTCCGGCTCGACCGGAGTCGTTCCTTCGTAGATCGCCGGGTAGTACTGGTTCGTCTCGCCGCCGATGAACCCGTAGAAGTACTCGAAACCACCGCCGCCCGTAGGCCAGGCATCGAACGGACCCAGCGGGCTCGTCTGCCAGACCGGGACCTCGTGACATTTGCCGAACTGTGCTGTCGAGTAGCCGTTTAAGACCAGCGTCTGCGCAAGCGGAGCACATGTATTCGGCCGGAGCGAGTTGTAACCGGGAGCTGACGTCGCGAGCTCGGTGATGACGCCCATGCCGACCGTGTGGTGGTTGCGGCCGGTGAGCAGTGCGGATCTGGTCGGTGCGCAGAGGGCTGTGGTGTGGAAACGGTTGTACTTCAGGCCTTCTCTGGCCAGACGCTCGGCAGTCGGCGTCGCGCACGGCCCCCCGAACGCGCTCGAGGCCGCGAAGCCGACGTCGTCGAGCAGCACGATCAGAACGTTGGGCGCCCCGGCGGGAGGCCGCAACGGCTCGATCGGCGGGAAGCTCGTCTCCGGGTCTTTGGCGTCGTAGGTGACCGGTCCCGTGTAGGAGCGATCCGGAACCGGTAATACCTCGCGCTCGGCACTCACGCCTCTCATCTCCTTGCCTGGAACTGCCGTCGCAACCCTATCCCTCCCGGAAGCCGTCGCGCTGCGCGAGTTCGCAATTCGGCTCGTGTTCGTCGAGACGGCGGCCATCGCCGTCGGCTGTTCAGCGAGGAGGAGATCGTCGACAGCGACGCGGGAAGGGAGCGTAGCTTTCGAGACCGCTGAGGACCGGCCGCATCGACTCGACCCAGGAGGACACGATCAGGTCACTTGGTGTGCCTCGGGCTTCGTACTTCGTGGCCTCGACTGACCATCCGAGAGTACGTCGGACACGAGACGTGCTCAAGACGGTGCTGGGCTTGGCGCTGCTCGTCTGGGCGTTGCTCACTGTCGACAACCCGCCGACTTGGGAGCAGCATCTCATCGCTTTCATTAAGGCCAGTTCGCCATGGCTGCAAGCGTTACTAGGCCTCGGCTATGCATTAAGTCTGGTCTACGCCCTGTCGGTGGTGATATTTCTGGTGCTGGGCGGCATGGAGCGACGTACCGCTCTCCGAGACCTCGTCATCGTCGTTGTGGGGGCGGCCGGGCTGGTCGTGCTTCTCTCGTTCGTGATCTACAACGCCTGGCCGTACATGCTGCCCGAGGCAGATCCTCAGAGTCCGACCCCCCGGTTTCCGGTGATGAGGGTGGCGGTTGTCACCGGGATGCTGGGCGTCGTCGGACCGTATGTGACCCGTCCCTTGCGTCGGTTCGGCGGGCTCGCGATTGTCACTACTGCAATCGCTTCCGTGGGCCTCGGTTATGGAACCCCATTGCACGTCATTGGTTCGGTCGGGGTCGGCCTGTTCACCGCTGGATTGCTTCTTGTGGTGGTGGGGTCTCCCAGCGGTTATCCGGATCCGCAGAGGGTTTCCGCGTCCTTGAGTGCTCTGAGTGTTCCCAGCCATGGGCTGGCACCGGCGCCGTATCAGACATGGGGCGTGGTCCGTTTCGTGGGGACCGACGAAGCCGGTCAACCGATCAATATCAAGGTGCATGGTCGAGATGCGTTCGATTCGCAACTTTTTGCCAGGGCATGGCACACCCTCTGGTATCGCGATACGAGCCGGATGGTCAGCTATTCCCGTCTTCAGGCGGTAGAACACGAGGCCCTAATGACGGTCATGGCGGATCGCGCCGGAGTCCGAGTGCCCCGTCTGGCCGCGGTGGGGAGCGCCTCCGAAGAGATATCGCTGATCGCCTTCCAAGGCTCGGGCGTCGCCCTTCCCGACCTCGAGCCCGGCGACGTCACTGATGAGAGGCTGGTCGAGACGTGGGCTCAGGTCAGCCTGATGCACAACCAGGGAATAAGCCACGGTTCGCTCCGCAGTTCGGCTGTGCATTACAACGCCGTCGGGCCGGTGATAACCGATTTTGGCTTCGCCTCCCTTGCTTCCGCTGAAGGTGATCAGGAGAGCGACGTGATCGAGCTCCTTTTCTCCCTGGGTGCTCTGGTTGGGGAGGAGAGAGCGGTCCGCACCGCACTGGACGGACTTGGCCACGATCGGCTTATCGCGGTGCTGCCCTACCTCCAATTGCCGGCGATCAGCCCGATCAGCCGGCGGCTCGTCGAGAAGCCGAAGGAGTTGATCGGCGCGCTGACTTCCAAAGTGGTCGAGCTGACCGGAACCGAGATCCCAAAGCCGGTCCAGTTGCGTCGGATGACGCTGCGAAGTGTGGTCCTGACGGTTTTGCTGTTCTTGCTCGCTTGGGCATTGATCCCTGCACTACTCAACGTCGACTACGCCCAGATCTGGGCCATTCTCGAATCGGCAGACTGGGGGTTGATACTGGCGGCGCTCGTAGTCGGACACACCCAGTTCTTCCCCCAGGCGACAGCAACGATGTTTGCGGTCCCTGTCAGGTTGCCGTTCTGGCCATTGTTGACGCTGCAAACGGCAAGCCAGTTCATCAGTCTGGCGATCCCGAGTTCGGTCGGTCGAGTCGCGATGAACGCGGCTTTCCTTCAGAAGTTCGGAGTCTCTGTAACCACTGCGGTGGCCCAGGGCGCCATTGATGGCATCTCCGGGTTTCTCGTCCAGGTTGTGATCATGATTCTGGCCCTCATCACAGGCGACGTGGATCTCGGAATCGCGCCTGAGGACGTGGCATGGCTTCTCGTGCTCGGCATCTTCGCCCTGATCGTGGCGGGCGTGGTGGTGGCGATCTTGAAGATCAAGCCCCTTCGGGAAAGGGTGGTACCGGTGGTCAGCCAGGCCTGGGGAGCACTCATGGTCGTGCTCCGACAGCCAACTCGCGCATTTGGCCTCTTCGGGAGCAACTTCATCTATTGGAACGTGCTCGGACTCACCCTGTGGCTGACAACCCTTGCCGTTGGTGCAGATCTCAGTTACGGGTCTGTATTGTTCGTGGCAGCAGGAACCAGCCTTCTCGCCGGATTCATGCCAGTACCCGGGGGCGTCGGGGTTGCCGAGGCGACGATGATCGCGTTGCTGGCGATGTTCGGCCTCGACGACTCCACTGCGTTGGCAGTGACGGCGGTCTATCGGGTGATCACCTTCTACTTGCCAGCGTTGGAGGGATTCTTCGGCACTCGCTGGCTCGAGCGAAACGACTACATCTAGCTGCAGATTTCGTCCAACACGGCGGCACGCGATACGTTCCACGGAGCGACTACGGAG
The DNA here is from genome assembly GCA_032154885.1 of Actinomycetota bacterium. Lineage (GTDB taxonomy): Bacteria > Actinomycetota > Acidimicrobiia > Spongiisociales > ZC4RG35 > JARDZU01. The sequence goes on along the minus strand of JALDXP010000129.1, from coordinate 2,067 downwards.
GTCCAATGGCGATAGGACGCGCTTCGGGCAGCCCGAGTTCGTTCGGATAACCTGAGGCGGAACGAGAGATCTGGCGAAGCCTGAGCGTCGCGATGTTCGGACGGGCTCGGGCGGCGGCGGGCGCTGGCGGGCGCTAGCTTTAATCGGTGGGTCGTCGAACGGCGGAGTGAATGGCCTCCTCGGAAGGCGCAGTATTTGCAACGGGGGAGGCTGCTGACCGGCTGCGTAGACGGGCCGCAATACTCACCGCCCGGTTGGGGATTGTCCAAGCCGTCCTATTGGTGGTGTCCGTCTGGCTGTTGACCATCATTCCCGACGCCACGGCATCTGACGAAGAACTAGTTGCCTTCTATGAGTCTGACGACCGGCGATTGGCGGTGCTAGTAGGGCTTTATCTGATGCCGTTTTCGGCAATCGCCTTCCTCTGGTTTGCGGTTGCCCTGAGGATGTGGGCTGAGCGAAGTACAGACAAACTCGATGCTTTGCTTTCAGGTGTCCAACTCTCTAGCGCCATCGTCTTTATCTCCCTCCTCCTTGCCGGAGCAGCGGCATCCACGGTGCCTGCGATAACCATGGAACTCAGCACCGCGCCGTTTGATCCGACCGCCGCACGCCAGTTCCCTCAGTTCGGCAGCGCCCTCCTCGCCGTGCTTTCCTTGAGGCTCGCAGCAATGTTCGTTTTCACAACGTCGAACATCATTCGACGACACCGGCTCCTCCCGAGCTGGTTCACGGTGACGGGGTTTGCAGTTGGGCTCCTTCTCCTTCTCAGCGCCAGTCTGAACGCTTTTCTTGTTCTTGTTTTTCCGGCGTGGGTTCTGGTGCTGAGTGTGCTCCTGCTTCTCCGAGCGAGACAAATGCCTGGCTGACCACCGCGACCCTCCTGTCTCGTGCTGTCCGCCTCGCTCGTCAGATTGAAGAGCGGAGAGACGCGTTGGGATCCGATACGGCGTTTCCAAACGGTGTCCCCGCCGTCGACCGGTCATGCTTCTCTTTTGCCCGTCCTATAGGGGTTCTCGGGGCTCGCTGGTTAGATCGGACCGAATACATTGGGCCAGGATTCGAGAAACTTTGTTGTGATCCACCAGAATGAGCATCACCCGCACAGCAGGATCTGCCAGTGATCGCGCTGACGATCGCGGCGGCAGTGTTCATCTGCTACTCACTCGTAGCCGCCCGTCTCGACAAGTGGTCGATCACCGCTCCCATGGTCTTCGTCCTCACCGGAGCCCTTCTCGGGCTGGCGGCTCCCGACTGGCTCGGACCTTTAGGCGAACCGGAGACCGTGAAGCACATTGCGGAACTGACACTGGCTCTTCTGCTCTTCGCGGACGCCTCGACGCTCCGTTGGCGTGAATTGCGCGAGGACGGGGGTCTTCCGATCCGCCTGCTTCTGATCGGGTTCCCACTCGCCGTGCTCGCCGGATTCGGGATTGGCATCTGGCTGTTCCCCGCCGCCGGGTGGGCGGCGGCAGCCCTGTCAGCCAGCATCCTCGCCCCCACAGACGCCGCCCTTGGGTTGGATGTGTTCACCAACCGGTCGGTGCCGGGACGAATTCGCCGCGCCCTCAATGTCGAGAGCGGGCTGAACGATGGGATGGCCACGCCGTTGGTGACCCTCTTTCTGGCCGTCCTCGTCGCTCAAGAGGAAACCGGCCCGGAGAACTGGGTGGCCGAGTCCCTGCGTGAGCTCGGGATTGGTTTCCTGGTGGCCCTTGTCGTGGGTTGGGTCTCGGGGCGACTCATTCATGCCGCCCATGACCACGGTTGGACCTCCCCGCTCTCTGAGCGTTTAGCCGTTCTGGCTACCGCGCTACTCGCCTACGGCGGCGCAGTGGCTGCAGGCGGGAACGGTTTCGTAGCCGCATTTGTCGCCGGCATCGTTTTCGCCGTGGCGTCGAGAGGGAAGCTCCACGAGCCAGTCGAGTTCACCGAGGACCTTGGTCTATTCGCCTCATTCCTGGTCTGGGCCATCTTCGGGGCCTTGCTCCTCGCCCCCCAACTGAGCGGTGTGGTGTCGCCTCGGGCGATCATCTACGCAGTTCTAAGTCTCACCCTGGTCCGGAT
>JALDXP010000128.1:0-7781 GCA_032154885.1 Actinomycetota bacterium | reverse complement strand
GTTCTGGACCGAGTTCCAGGGCGATTTCGAGCTGCCTATGCCCGACACGCGGACCGTGATCGTCACCAAAGGCCCGGGGTCCGAATCAGCGGCCAAATTGGTCGAGATGGCGCCCTCGCGGGTCCCTTTGATCATGTCGGACGAGACCTGGGAAACGTTCCGGGTCCCGATGACCCCATATTTCCTCCTCGTCGATGGCCAGGGCATGGTGATCGGGGAGGGCGCTGCCTCAAGCTGGCGGCATCTTCTCGGGCTTCTCCGCCAGTCTGCTCGGGATGCGGCACCGGTCCGCCTCGACCCGTCCGGCCGCGAGGAATTCACCGATCAGCAACTCCGTCAGGCCGGCATCGAGCCAGGCGACCCGTCGCTCTACTCGAACCCGCTCGAGAAGGGATCCTGAGTTGCCTCGATTGACCCGCAGCGGGATCGCGGTCGAGGTCCCCGACGATTGGGAAGGCTCCATCTCGGGAGGCGGCTTCCAACTCCAATCGGACGGCGCCTTGGAGCCGACCGTCATGCATGTGGCCTCCTTCCCACTCCCGCCTGAACGCGGCTCATTCGGCACGGGTGCGGTAGAGCTGATGAGCAGCACCGATGCGTTCATGACTCTCTTCGAATACGGCCCGGAAAGTGCCGGAACACCTCTGTTCGAAGCCGAGGGGATCCCTCGTCAGATCGCGGCACGCGAATTCGATCGCAACGCGCTGCAACGTGCGATGCCAGGCCAGTCCGGACTGCAGCGATTTTTCACGCACAATGGTCGCGCCTTCTGTCTCTACGTCGTTCTCGGCTCGCACGTCGATCGCGCAGACATCCTCCCCCGCGTGAACGCAGTGCTCGAGACGCTGGAGATCGAATGATCGCTCGGCGAAGGCCCCTCGTCTCGGTGACTGTGGTGGCTTTGGTTGCCATCGTTGTGGCCCTCTTCCCGGGCCGAGCCGACGCTCTCACCGTCAGTGGCCGCTTCACCGACGACAACGGGCACCCGTTGGAGAACGGGATCGAGGCGATCGCCACGGCTGGCATCACCTTCGGCTGCAATCCTCCGGCGAACAATCGCTACTGCCCCGACGACACCATGACTCGGGCCCAGGCGGCAGCCTTCGTCGCCAGGGCGCTGAACCTCCCCGAGAGCGACGACGACTTCTTCGACGACGACAACGGGCACGCCCTCGAGGGCGCCATCAACCGCCTGGCCGAAGCGGAGATCACGCTTGGGTGTAACCCTCCAGCCAACACGAGGTTCTGTCCCAACCGTGGGCTGACACGCGCCGAGTTCGCCGCATTTCTCGCCCGCGCCTACGACCTGCCCGAAACGAGCAGCGACCGCTTCGTCGACGACGACGGCCACGTGCTCGAAGGCGCCATCAACCGGGTAGCCGTTCAGGGGTGGACGTTCGGGTGCAATCCACCGACCAACAACAGGTATTGCCCCGACGATCGATTGACCAGGGCTCAGAGTGCCGGGTTCGTTCGTCGGGCACTCGAGCTCCCCATACCAGGGATCGTCGTCCCGCTGTCTGAGTGGAATCGCTCGGCCTGTTCCCGGGGCGGTGGACGTTGCACCCTCAGCCTCGCCGTCGGGGCCGGTACCAAATACCGCATCGACGAAGGGCTGTTTCAGGTTCTCCCGTATCGATCAGGTGAGGAGGCGGCGTTCACGTCGGGTGATACCAGTTTCCGCCTCACCCTCGATGGGAACCCGGTGTCGTTGTCGGCGCGCCCTCTCCGGACCAACGGCTCGATCGCCGAGCGGGCTTGGGTGTCGACGATGACGTTCTCTGGCGGGACCCACACCTTGGTCGCGGTATGGCGATGGGCGGGCGTCGTCGTGCAGGAGACCACGGCCCGGGTCACCGCATCCGACTGAGCAAGCAGATCGCATAGGGCGACAGATGCGACATCATGCATCGGTGCCCTCCGCAGCATCGCGAAGGACGGGGCTCGCCGCCCTCAGCATCGTCCTCGGCCTGGTGATGGTCCCGGCTCTTCCTGGCGAGCCCTCATCCGACACGTCGACCCGCTGGAACAGCTTCTCGGAGGCAGCGAGTTGCGGTGCCCCATTTGCGAGGACGCCGTATTCGTCCAAGTCCGGAGGATTGTCTTCCGCAGAGCCGGTGCTCGGCCCGTTCGGCACGTACTTCGGGAGATCGATCGGACGGGTCAGAGCCAACCTCGCGCCCTGGGTCGTGCCCGGCAGCGGGGGAAGGGTGGTGAGCGTCCACCGTCTCGCACTCCCCGCCTTCCGTCGGGTCAGCGCTGGTCTGGCGGCCCAGGCTGCGCAAGGGAACACGTACACGGTGAGCAGCGTGTCCGGATTCACATCTCGAACCATCGCCGGCAGCACTCAGATCTCGCGCCACGGTCTCGGGCTCGCCGTAGACATCAACCCGCCACAGAACCCGCAGCGCGACGACAACAGACTCATCACCAACATGCCCGCCTGGTACGTCGACGTCTGGCGCGATGCTGGATTCTGCTGGGGAGGCGATTGGGCTTTCAGCAAAGACCCGATGCATTTCTCGTGGATGGGCCCAGGCAGCGGCCCGGAATCCCCGTTGACCCCCCTTCCTCCGATCACATCGAAACGGCCATTCGAATCGGCTGCTGCGACCTACCACACCGAGTTCACCTCGGTCACCGACCGGTATCTGCTGACCATCGCCGATGTGACCGGCAAGGGTGCGCCGGACGTGGCCGGCGTCAGGGCTCATCCGGGTGGCACGGTCATCGACGTGGCCTCGGGGACCATGCTCTTCGGAGAATGCTCGGTGAACCGGTGGTTCCTTCCCGACTCCTCGATAGCGGGGTCCGACCGCATCCTGTTCATGGACCTCGACGCTGACAGCGGACAGGACCTCGTGGCGTTCAAGACTGGCTCGACGGTGACCGCATCCGTAGTGTCGCGCGCCTCCGGCTTCGAGGACATCTCCAACCTCTCCACCGGCATCGACCCAAGTCACGTCGCCCTCGCCGGAGCAGATCTCGACGGTGACCGCAAGGCCGACGTTTGGGAAGCAGGGCCAGGAGGCTCTCTCCGCGTTCTCAAGGGACCCGGGCTCAACACCGTCCTGAGAAACGCCACTTTGCCAGGGGGGACACCGAGTCACATCGCGGCCGGCGACCGTGACGGAGGAACCACTCCGGAGTTGTTCGCCCTCTATCCCGACAGTTCGGGTTCGAGAATCGACGTCCTGAATCTGCAGGGCGGCGGACTGACCCTGGACCAGTCATTCGACGTCGAGATCCCAGCCGATGAAGTCCGCGGGCTGGGCGCCGCCGATTACGACGGTGACGGCCGGGCCGACATCGAGGTGTTCAGTGGGAGTGGGTCGCTGGTCGTCCACCTCGGCAACACGCCCACCGGCGCTCCTCCAACCCGCTGGTTCGCCCGACCCGATCAGAGTTGTGACGACCCGATACCCCTTGCCTTCAATGGCCTCTTCTTCGACGACGACGTCAGCGTCTTCACCGCTGCCATCGAGCGTCTGGGCGCTTCAGGGATCACCCGTGGGTGCAACCCGCCATTCAATGACGCGTTCTGCCCGGAGGACGCGGTGACCAGGGGCCAGATGGCGGCCTTCCTGGTCCGCGCCCTGGGCTACACCGACGACGGGGGCGGCAACCAGTTCACGGATGACAACGGGCATGTCTTCGAGGCCGCTATCGACCGACTGGCCACCGCAGGGGTCACCCTGGGATGCAACCCACCGGCCAACACGAAGTACTGCCCCGATCGGCCCGTCAGTCGCGGCCAGATGGCCGCCTTCCTGGTACGTGCTCTGGGATATACCGATGACGGTGGCGGCAACCACTTCAGCGACGACAACCGAAGCGTTTTCGAGTCTGCGATCGACCGGCTCGCCACCGCAGGAGTCACCCTGGGTTGTAACCCACCGGCCAACACGAAGTTCTGCCCCGATCAGCCTGTCACTCGCGGTCAGATGGCGGCCTTCCTTACACGCGCACTCGACCTTTGAGCCGGTCTGTCGTCGCCAATCGGCCGTGGGGCGGGCCTACTCGACGACCCGCAAGGAGCGGTCCGCCCGGTTCAACTCGTCCACACCGGTGGCCCCGCAGGCGACGATGTCCTCGATCCTGACCCCGAACCGACCGGGCAGATAGACCCCTGGTTCGACGGAGAAGGTCATTCCCTCTTCGAGCGGTGTCTCGTTCCCCTCCACGATGTAGGGGTGCTCGTGGACCTCGAGGCCGATCCCGTGACCGGTGCGATGGATGAACAAGTCTCCGAAGCCGGCCTCCTCAACGACACGTCGGGCCGATCGGTCGATTTCCTGGCACGTCACCCCGGGCTTGACCGCGCCCCGTGCCGCCTCGCTCGCCTCGAGCACGACGCGGTGCACCTCCTCCTGTTCGGGCAACGGAGTGCCTACGGCGAAGGTGCGGGTCACATCGGAGGTGTAATGGTTGCGTCTGCCGCCGAAATCGCAGACCACCAAATCGCCGGGCTCGATGACCCTCTTCCCGGGCTCGTGATGAGGAGAAGCACCATTAGGCCCTCCACCGACAATGGCGAACATCGCGACGTCATGTCCCTCCTCCACGGTCATCGATTGCAGGTCTCGGGCAATCTCTGCCTCCGTTCGACCTGAGAACCGAACCTCAGTCGGGATCCGGTTGAGAGCTCGATCCACTGCGCTCGCAGCCGACCTCAGCATCTCCACCTCGTCCGGATCCTTGCGGATCCGCAGAGCCGAGGTGATCTTCGAGGCACTGAGCCAGGTCACCTCCGGGAGGGCCTCCTGGATCGACAGGAGCGTCGAGGAGCGGGTCTGGTCCCCGATGGCGACGTGCCTGGCACCATCCAGGGCACGAGCAACGAGAGCCATCGGATCCTCGGTCTCCTGCCAGCTTGCCAGCTCGACATTCGTGGACTCGACACGTGGCGCCTCGAGGAGAGGTATCACGAGCACCGGGATCCCCGTGGGAGAGACGATCAGCACCGTCGGTCGCTCGGAATCCATCGCCTCGTAGCCGGTGAAGTAGGGAAGGTCCGCACCGATGGAAAGGACGACGGCATCCACCCCCGCTTCGACCATGGTCGTTTGCAAGCGGGCGACGCGCCCCGGGTAGTCGAACTCGGTCAACTCAAAGCTGATCGACGATCCGCTTCAGGAAGGCGGACAGCTGAGCCCGAGTCACCTTGGTATCGGGGCAGTAGAGATCGTTGGCAGGCGGGTTGCACCCGAGGCTGACCCCGGCAGCTGCCATCCAGGCAGCGGCTTTTTGGAAATTGTGACCCCTGGTGTCGCGGAAACGATCGAGGTTCACGTTGTCCGAGCTCACGCCGAGCAACTCCTCACCCGCCCTCATGAACATGGCGGCCATCTCACCTCGAGTCACAGACCGGTCAGGGCAGAACAAAGTGTTGTCGGGCGGGTTGCATCCCTTGGTTATGTCGAGGCCAGCCATCCATTCCACGGCCCTCTCGAACTGATGGCCCTCGGTGTCGGCGAACTCCGCCGGCGGGCCGTTCCCCAGATGCGCCCCCAATATCCGCCGCATGAAGGCAGCGATCTGCCCACGGCTGGCCGGTGCGTCGGGGCAGAAGAAATAGAGACTGCAGCCGTCGGTGGTGCCGGTGTCGACCATCCATTGGATCGCGGCCACGAAGGTGTGGCTCGCCGGCACGTCGGCGAATGGCCCGTCGCTGCCATAGACCGGCGACTCGTTGGATCGGTAGACGTGGACTGCCATCCCTCTGAAGGCGTGCTTGTCGAGGAAACCGCTGTCCCAGGTGGTGAGGCGAATGCACCCGTGCGACGCAGGTCCGGACGGTACCGAGAGGGACCCATGGAGGGCGATGCCGCCGTTGAAGAACCATGGGCTCAGCATCATCCCGAGGCCGAGTGTCGACTCGTACCAACCGGTGGCATGGCGGTAGATCTCGAAGTCGCCGGTGGGAGTGACCGCCCGTTTCAGGTTCCCGGCATTGTCGTTGTAGGTCTCCCCGTTCCCCGAGGAGATCGGGAACGTGGCGACCAGAGCCCCACCGCGATACAGGTGAGCGGTCTGCTTGCTCAGGTTGACCTCCACCCGATCGGGCTCGTCGAACCTGGTGTAAGGAGCCTGGTAGAGCTCGAGATCGTCCCAGTGCGAATCGCTCCAGGAGAACGAGCGGCTGGCGCCAATCTCCTTGCGGAAGGCCATCACCGCCTGCTGGGTCTGCGCACCGTAGATACCGTCGATGGAGCCGCGGTAGAGCTTCTTGTCCTTGAGAGCTTGTTGGAGCCGGGCCACACTCGTCGAATAAGTGGCAAGTTCCCCTTCCGGCGTGAAGGTCGTTTGTTCCTGGGCCAGGGCTGATCCAGCGGGGACAAGCGGCACGAGCAACAGCGCCAAGAGGAACACTGAGAGGACCCTGCGCAGCATGAGGCCGCCAGACTATCGGAACATTGGATTTGCGCCCACCTCTCATCGCGTGGTCGCCACCCACTGAGGGTGTTCAATAAAACCCATCGCAGCTACGGTGAGCCGATGAGCCGAAGAGCGGGCGCTTTGCTCGTCACCGTGGTGGTGGCCCTCGCCCTCGGTGGGGCCCTCCCGGCGGCCGGGGAGATCATTGTCCAAAATGGCTTCGAAGATGACAGCTGGACCGAGGGAATGGTGGACGTCCGATCCCTCGACCTGTCCCGCACCAGCATCACCAACGGTGGCTTCGCGGGCAATGGCCTAGAGGTCGTCATCCCCGAGGGAGGGTTCCGCGGCCTCGGCCCCCTCGACCGGCTCGCACCGGCACCGACGGAAGCCTGGTATCGGTATCACATCCGCCTGCTGAGTTGGAACGCCGCCTTCGTCGGCAAGCTCCCCGGGCTCGCCGGCCTCTATTCGTCATCGGGACGGGGTTGCATCCCACCAACCGAGAGTTCGCCCGGCTGGTCTGCTCGCGGCCTTTTTGGCAGCCCGGGAACCGAAGGAGCACCCGCAGGTCGGATCCCGATCGGGACCTACCTCTATCACGCCAACCAGCCGGGCGATTGCGGTGAGCATCTCTGGTGGCCTGGAGCTTCACTCGAGCAGGGTCGTTGGCATTGCATCGAGGGGCACGTCAGGCTGAACGCGCCTTCCCTCAGCAACGGATCCTTTCACGGCTGGCTGGACGGGAAGCTCAGATTCAACGAGCAGGGCATCGCCTACCGGTCCCCCGGGGAATCGAACATCAGGATCCGCCATATGTGGCACAACGTGTACTTCGGTGGAGACTGGCCGTCTCCGAATCGGCTCTCATTGGTCGTTGATCAGGTGGCGGTGTCGACGCATGGCCGGATCGGTTGCATGGACCCGTTCAAGGACGACAACTCGAGCCTCTTCAAGCCGGCCCTCACCGAATTGCATGCCCGGGGGCTCCTCTTCGGATGCGGGTACCGACTGGCATGCCCTGATCGCACCATCACCAGAGGTGAGGCAGCCGCCTTCTTCCATCGTGTGTTGGGCCTTCCTGCCACCTCGAAGGACTTCTTCAGAGACGATGGGAACAGCAGATTCCAGAATGCGATCAACCGACTCGCTGCCGAAGGCATCGTCAGGGGCTGCGGCCCACGAGCTTTCTGCCCGGACAGGCTTCTGACCCGGGCCGAGTTCGCTGCGATGACAGTCAGGGCGCTCGGTCTTCCCCGGGAGGTGCCCAATGCTTTCGCCGACGACAACGGGCATTGGGCGGAGTCGGCGATAGACGCTTTCGCCGGAGCCGGGGTAACCAAGGGTTGTGGACCGGATTCATTCTGCCCGAACCGTCGGCTGACGAGAGGCGAGGCAGCAGC
>JALDXP010000127.1:0-7851 GCA_032154885.1 Actinomycetota bacterium | reverse complement strand
GCGGCGTCATCATGGATGTCGTCACCGCCGATGAGGCAAAGATCGCCGAAGAGGCAGGCGCCGTCGCCGTAATGGCCCTGGAACGCGTCCCCTCCGACATCCGCAAGCACGGTGGTGTTGCCCGGATGGCAGACCCGACCAAGATCGAAGAGATCCAGGCCGCGGTGACGATCCCGGTGATGGCCAAGTGCCGGATCGGTCATTTCGCCGAGGCGTCGGTGCTTCAGGCCCTCGGTGTCGACTACATCGACGAATCCGAAGTGCTGACACCTGCCGACGAGGAGCACCACGTCGACAAATGGGCGTTCACAACTCCATTCGTCTGCGGAGCACGCAATCTGGGCGAGGCGCTGAGGCGCATCGGTGAAGGAGCCGCGATGATCCGCACCAAGGGCGAGGCGGGCACCGGCAATGTGGTCGAAGCGGTACGTCACATGCGAACGGTGACCAACGAGTTGCGAGCGCTCACCACCATGGATGAGGCGCAGCTGATGTCTGCCGCCCGTGACCACGGTGCCCCCTTCGATCTGGTCCGTGAGGTCGCTTCGACGGGGAAACTGCCAGTGGTGAACTTCGCCGCCGGCGGCATAGCGACGCCTGCCGATGCTGCCCTGATGATGTCGCTCGGCGTCGATGGAGTGTTCGTCGGGTCCGGGATCTTCAAGAGCTCAGGGCCTGAGGCCTACGCCCGTGCGATCGTCGAGGCGACCACCTTCTGGAACGAGCCCGAGGTGGTGGCCAAGGTGTCCCGCGGCCTCGGCGAGGCCATGCCCGGAATCGAGATCGACACCCTCAGAGACACGGAGCGCCTCGCCGAGCGAGGATGGTGAGATGAGCACCGTCGGCGTCCTTGCCCTTCAGGGGGACGTCCGGGAGCACCTCCACACTCTCGAATCGCTAGGTGTCGGAGCAGCACCGGTCAAGACCCCGGATGAGCTAGCTGGAATCGACGCTTTGGTGATCCCCGGAGGGGAGTCGACCACCATTGGCAAGATGGCTGTTCGCTTTGGCCTGATCGAACCTCTGCGACGATCGATCGAAGACGGGCTCCCCACGTACGGCACTTGTGCCGGGCTCATCTTGCTGGCCGGTGCCGTGACCGATGGCGACCAACCTCTCTTGGGTGTCCTGGACGTCGTGGTGCGGCGTAACGCCTTCGGGCGGCAGAACGAGTCTTTCGAATCGGATCTCGAAGTCCATGGCCTGGAAGAGCCTTTCCACGCAGTCTTCATCCGCGCCCCCTGGGTCGAGAAGGTGGGCGCCGAGGTGGAAGTCCTCGCCGACATCGGCGAGCACCCGGTCATGGTTCGTCAGGGCAACATCCTCGCCACTTCCTTCCATCCCGAGTTGACTGGTGACGCCCGGATCCACCAACTCTTGATCGACCTGATCTGAGGAACCCGTGTCAGGACATTCCAAGTGGGCAAACATCAAGCACCGCAAAGGTCGTCAGGACGCGGCACGGGGCAAGTTGTTCGGGAAGCTGGCCAAGGCAATTGAGATCGCCGCCCGTGAGGGAGGCGGCAACCCGGACTTCAACCCGACGCTCGCGACCGCTATCTACAAGGCCAAAGTTGCCTCGATGCCCAACGACAACATCGACCGTGCGGTCAAGCGGGGAACCGGCGAAGTCGAAGGGGCCCACTATGAGGAAATCTGGTACGAGGGCTACGGCCCGGGAGGCGTAGCGCTCTACGTGCAAATCCTCACCGACAACAGGAACAGAGCTGCTTCCGACGTCCGCTCCACGTTCACCAGGAGCGGCGGCAACCTCGGCGAGCCGGGCTCGGTCGGCTATCTCTTCCATCAGAAGGGCTTGATCCAAGTGAAAGGCACCGAGGACGATGTGATGCTGGTCGCCCTCGACTCGGGGGCCGAGGACATCCGCGACACGGGTGACGGGTGGTTCGAGGTCATCACTGCGCCGGGCGACGTTCAGCCGGTTCGCACCGCCCTCGGTGATGCGGGCCTGGAGGTCGACTCGGCAGACGTCACACAACTCCCCTCCACCACGGTTGCAGTTGGTGAAGGGGAGGCACGCAAGTTGCTGCGCCTGATCGACGCCCTCGACGACCTGGACGATGTTCAGGCGGTGTATGCGAATTACGACATCGACGACGACGTCATGGAGCGCGTCCTCGAAGAGGTCTGACCTAAGGCGCTGCCGCTCAGGTTGCGGGCGGTGGTGGGGGCGGGGTCGTGGTGCTGCCCGTGGATCGCCTTCCAGCCATCGCGCCGTAGGCGAGGACCAATACGGCAGCCGTCGCCACCTGGATCAGATACTGGGTCCAGTCGAGCCCTGCGGTCTCTTCGACACCAACCCAGTTTGCGATCAGGCCACCGAGGAAAGCGCCCACAGCACCAATGAGGATGGTCATCCCCAGGGAGATGTTCTGCTTTCCGGGGAGAACCAGACGGGCCAGGGGGCCAACGATGATGCCAGCCAACAACGAAGCGATGATCGTGCCGAGCCAATCCATGACAGCTCCTTATCTGGGCGACGAGACAGATCCTAGGCAATCGTGCCCACGCCACGTCGGATCAGGGGTTCTCCAACCGCGGACGCGGGATGAGTTGGCGTCTACTCGGGGATCGGGATGATGTCGGCGTCGGGCGCCTCGTCGGCGACGATCCGCCTCGAGACATAGCTCGCCTTGTGTCGATCGTCGCCGAGACTCATGAAGTGTTGTTGGAGTGCCTTGCTCCATGCGTACTGCTTGACAGTTCCCCAATTCCAGACCGCCGGATGCCGACCTTTCGACGGCTGGTCTGGTCGGGGCAACAAATACCCCACGATGCTCGAGTTGGGCTTGACGCCGATTATCTCCGCCAACTGTTTTCGGGTGACCGGGGAGTCGTCGGTGACGTTGCCGAGCGATGTCGCGACACGATCGTCGAATGTCTTTCGGAAGTCTTCTGCTTGGGCATGCTGCTCGGCGTGGGCCAGGTCACCCTCGTCGTTGAGCCGGCGCTGGAACTCATCCCATGTCTCGTACTCGTCTCGCTCGATCCACGGGACCTTGGCGTATCGGGGTACGCCATCGTGATTCTCCACGCCTTCCTTCCCGTGGACATAGCCTTCGGCGTAGCCGGCTCCGGCGATCGCATTGATCAAGTCGATCAGAAGAAGAGCGTCTTCCTTGGCCGCTTCGTATCGAAGCCGGTTGAGATGGTTGGAAGCCTGCCGTGGTTCCATCGAGTCGAGGGCCGCTCGTTCGTGAGTCGAAAGCCTGCCCAGTAGTTCGGCGTCGTCGATGAATTCGTACAGGTCGACTCGACGGTCATGGTCGCGCACGACCATGATCGGTTGGTCACGCCCGTGGTCCGCGGCCTGCTCGAAACGGTCGTCGGAGATGGAATGAGCCGCTGTCATGCCTCTGAAAGCTATTTCTGTCGGTGCGAAGTTGCTTGTTCGCTTCGCCAACCCGTCCGGGCCGAATTGCCAATGCCAAAAAGTTCGCTCACCTACGAGCTGTTCGAGCAGCTCTCTCGTCAATCGCATTGGGCCAACCTATCAGTGTCTGGCTCACTGCGGCGACCATGGTTACAGGTTGAGCATGGTCACTTTGGCCCGGTCGTAGCGTCGATCCTTCGTGGCCGAGGGACGGGGTCGCCTCCGAGACCCACCGCAAATCATCGGCATCGAGACGGGACCCGCCTAACCTCACCAAACATATGTTCGTCATGGGCATCGACCCCGGACTTTCTGCCACAGGGTACGGGGTGGTAGAGGGAGGGCACCCACCCACCGCCAGGCTCGCCGGCGTGATCCGAACCGACCCCGGAGCGCCGATGGCAGACAGACTCGCCGAGCTGTTCATCGGGTTGACCCAGGTGATAGAAGAATCCAAGCCCGACGTGGTGGCGGTGGAATCGGTGTTCACGAACCAGAACCTGCAGACAGCGATCTCGGTTGGCCGCGCGTCGGGCGTCGCCCTGCTCGCCGCCGCCCGAGCCGGTCTCCGTGTGTCGGAGTACGCGCCGACGGCAGTCAAGTCGGCCATCACCGGCGACGGGTCGGCGTCCAAGAAGCAGATCCAACAAATGGTGGCCCGCCTGCTCCTTTTGGCGGAGCCTCCCCGGCCTGCCGATGCGGCCGACGCCCTGGCCATCGCCCTCTGTCATCTCCGAGCTGCCCCATTGGAGAGAGCACGATGATCGGCCGTCTGCGTGGCGTCCTCGTTTCGAGGCGCGGAGAAGTGGTCTGCGTCGACGTGGGTGGTGTGGGTTACGACGTGAGTATGACCCCACGGGGCGTCGCGGCTCTGCCAGGCATTGGGGAGGAGGTAGTGGTGCATACCCACACCCATGTGCGTGAGGACGATCTGAGCCTCTACGGGTTCGGCGCCGAGGCAGATCGCGACCTGTTCCGGATCCTGCTGGGAGCCGGCGGTGTCGGGCCCAAGCTGGCCATGTCGATCCTGGGAACCATGACCCACCAGGAGATCGTCCGCTGCATCGTGACGGAGGACGCCGACGCCCTCACTGTTGTCCCAGGAGTGGGGAAACGCGGAGCACAGAAGATCGTGCTCGAGCTGGCGCCCAAGCTCGCCGGCGTCGATGTTGACGTCGTCGGCTCGACCAATCTGGTGACGGTTCGCCAGGCATTGGAAGGCCTGGGCTATTCGACCGAGGAGATCAACGGGGTCATGGGCGAGCTGGACCCCGATTCCGCCATCGAGACCCAGATCAAGGCCGCGCTGCGCGCCCTAGGCAGGGGTTGACCATGCGTGAGGACTCACTTTTGAACCCCACGATCGAGACGGACGAGGAGATCACTCTCCGTCCCAAGCGTCTCGACGAGTTCATCGGGCAGGATCGGGTGCGAGAGCGCCTCGAGATCTCATTGGACGCTGCTCGCAAAGAGAAGCGTCCGCTGGATCACGTGCTGTTCTCAGGTCCTCCAGGACTGGGGAAGACGACGCTCGCCGGGGTCATCGCCAACGAGCTGGAAGTGAAGATGCGGGTCACGTCGGGCCCCGCCTTGGACCGTCCCGGCGACCTCGCCGCCATCCTCTCCAACCTGGACACGGGCGATGTGTTCTTCATCGACGAGATTCACCGACTTCCCCGAGCTGTCGAAGAAGTGCTCTATCCGGCAATGGAGGATTTCCAGCTCGACATCGTGCTCGGCAAGGGGCCGACAGCCCAATCGATCCGTCTCGACCTGCCCCAGTTCACACTGGTCGGCGCCACCACACGGAAGGGCACGGTCACGGCGCCCCTTCGGGACCGGTTCGGGATCGAGGAGAAACTCGACTACTACACGCCAGACGAGCTCGCTGTCATCATCCGTCGATCGGCCGGGATCATCGGTGTAGAGATCTCGGAGGATGCAGCCGGGATCATCTCCCATCGCAGCCGATCGACGCCGCGCATTGCCAACAGACTCCTCGCCCGGGTCAGGGACTACGCGGTGTCGAGGGCATCAGGTGTCATCGACCCCGAAGTCGCCAACGAGGCCTTGCGGGTGTTCGAGGTCGACGACCTCGGTCTGGACAAGGTTGACCGGGCGATCCTCGAGTCGATCATCGACAAGTTCGGTGGCGGGCCCGTCGGGCTCTCGACCCTCGCCATCGCCGTCGGGGAGGAGCCGGAGACGGTCGAGGACGCCTACGAGCCGTTCCTGCTCCAGTCCGGGTTGATCAAACGCACTCCGCGAGGCCGCATGGCCACCGCTCGCGCCTACACGCACCTCGGCCAGGATCCGCCCGCAGATCCCCAGGGGACGCTTCTCTAGCCTCGCATCTCGATGAGGGTCGAGGACTTCAAGTACCCACTCCCGGAGTCGGCCATCGCCCAGGGGGCGATCGAGCCTCGTCACGACTCTCGACTCCTCGACACCCGCGACATGTCAGATCATCATTTCCTCGACCTGCCCTCGTTGCTTCGACCCGGTGACCTGGTGGTGGTGAATGAGACCCGGGTCCGAGCGGCCAGGCTCGCCGGCCGCCGCCTCGACACCGGGGGTTCGGTCGAGTTGCTCGTGCTCGAGGCTCGCCCCGACAGGCTTTGGGACGCACTCGCCCGGCCATCGCGAAGGCTCCGGCCCGGGATCGTGATCGAAATCGGGGCGATCAGGGCCACCATCGTCGAGGGGCCCGACGAAGGGGTGGTCGTAGTCGACCTCGAGGCGCCCGACGTCGAGGCAGCCATCGCAAACGCCGGGATCGTGCCTCTCCCTCCCTACTTCCAGGGCACCTTGGACGATCCCGATCGGTACCAGACGATGTTTGCTCGCACGATTGGCTCGGCGGCCGCCCCCACAGCCGGCCTTCATTTCACCGAGGAGGTCGCCACCCGTCTTCGGCACCGGGAGATCGAGATCGCGCCCGTCGACCTCCACGTCGGAATCGACACATTTCGACCCATCGCCGCTGACGAGATCGAGGATCACGTGATGCACACAGAATGGTGCTCGATATCGGGGGCGACTGCCGCGGCCATCGCCACTGCGCGCGCTCGGGGAGGACGGGTCGTGGCGGTCGGCACGACCGTGGTGCGCACGTTGGAGACATTTGCCGACGGTGCCGGGACGGTGAGCGCCGGTGAACGCGATACGAGTCTCTTCCTGACACCTGGTGACGAGTTCCGGGTAGTCGATGCCCTCGTGACGAACTTCCACGTTCCGGGCTCCACGCTCGTGGTCCTGGTGGCGGCATTCATGGGCGAAAGGTGGCGGGAGGCGTACCAGACCGCCCTCGAACGCGGTTATCGATTTCTTTCCTTCGGGGATGCGATGCTCGCCGAGCGATAATCGAACCGTGAGCGCAGTGACCTGGACCTTGCAGTCGAAGGATGGGGAGGCGCGCTCTGGTTGGCTCGACACGCCTCATGGCCGTATCGCGACTCCGGCCTTCATGCCGGTGGGGACGAGAGCAGCCGTGAAAGCGGTCGACAGTCACGACCTGTCCGGGGTCGGAGCGGAAATCGTGCTCGCCAACACCTACCACCTGATGCTGCGACCGGGATCGTCGCGGATCGCGGCTCTCGGCGGGCTTCACCAATTCATGGCGTGGGACGGGCCGATCCTCACCGACTCAGGCGGGTTTCAGATCTTCTCCCTCGAGCCGGTGATCGAGGAGAGCGGTGCCCGCTTTCGTTCCGTCTACGACGGGTCCACTGTCGAGCTCACTCCAGAGGGAGCGGTCCGGATCCAGGAGGAGCTGGCACCCGACATCGCCATGGCCCTGGACGTGTGCGTTGGTCTGCCTGCGCCGGCCGATTTGGTCGAGGCCGAGCTGGAGCGGACCCTGCGCTGGGCCGAGCGTTGCCTTCGGGCGCATACCAAGTCGGATCAGGCTCTGTTTGGAATAGTCCAGGGCGGAGTCGACCCCGATCTGAGGGCGAAGAGCGCCGCACAGACTGCCGCCCTCGGGTTCCCGGGCTTCGGGATCGGAGGGCTCTCGGTCGGCGAGGGCCGGGAGGAACGTCGTCTCGCCCTTGAAGCAAGCTTCGCCGAGCTCCCGGAGGGCAAGCCGCGATACGTAATGGGGTTGGGGGATACGGACGGGCTGCTCGAGGCGATCGCCAGAGGGGCGGATATGTTCGATTGCGTCCTTCCCACCCGGCTCGCCCGGCACGGCAAGGTTCTGACCCGCGGCGGAGACTTCAGTCTCCGTAACGCCGAGTCCGAGTCCGACGATCGCCCTATCGACGAAAACTGCGTCTGTCACACCTGTCGGACTCACAGCCGGGGCTACTTGCGGCATCTGGTTCGGGTGAAGGAGCTTTCCGCCCACCGCCTCCTCACGATCCACAACTTGAAGTACACGCTGGATCTGGTTGGCGCCGCCCGCCAGGCCATCGAATCGGGGACCTTCTCCGACTTCGTCCGGGGCGTCGCCGCAA
>JALDXP010000126.1:0-7855 GCA_032154885.1 Actinomycetota bacterium | reverse complement strand
CCTATCTCTTCCACGACACGATCGCCGCCAACCTCAGGTATGCCCGACCCGACGCTACCCAGGGCGAAATCGAGGAGGCGGCGCGTGCCGCCAACATCCACGAGATGATCTCCAAGCTCGCCGACGGCTACGAGACGGTCGTGGGGGAGAGGGGCTACCGCCTATCTGGGGGCGAGAAGCAACGTATCGCCATCGCCAGGGTTCTCCTCGAGGATCCCAAGATCCTGATCCTCGACGAGGCGACCTCCCACCTCGACTCGAGGTCCGAGGCGCTGATCCAGGAAGCCCTGGAAAAGGTGATGGAGGGTCGGACCTCTATCGTCATCGCTCATCGTCTGTCGACGGTTCGGGCGGCCGACCAAATCCTCGTCATCGACGATGGAGAGATTGCAGAGCGAGGGACCCACGCCTCATTGGTCGCCGCCGACGGGCTCTACGCTTCCCTGTACCAAACGCAGTTCATCGAGGCCGCCACTGCCTGACCTGACGGGCCTGTCAGGCGCCGCGGGTCAGGTTCTCGATCAGCAGCTGGTGATCGGTCGCCAGAAGCAGTACCTCGCCGTCGTGGGACAGCCAGAGACGTGGGCCCACTTCGAGCCAGACGTGCTTCGGCAGAGCATCGAGGTTCTTCCGCTTCCGGGAGTTGGGAGCGGCGTAGGCGAGGACGCTCGAAGTCGGCCCGCCCAGCGCCTCGAGGTGACCGATGAGGTCGTAGCTTCCAAACAAGTAGGCCATGGCCTCGGCGTGATCCACCGGGCCGCTGTCCGAGAACCACTCGATCGTCCCGCAATCGGCGCACGCGGTCACGGCGACATGCCCGACCCACACCGGCTTGTGCTCGCACCATGGAGAAACATTCATGGTGGTGAAGCTACGAATGGGGTGTGACAGATTCTCGCGGGAGATCTAGATCTCCAAAGCCGGCATCTCCGAGGTGTCGTCGAAGCGCGTGCCGGGCACCAGGAGAACCGGCAGATGCGACTTGTCCATCACCCGAGCGGACACGCTTCGCCAGGCCTCCTCGGTGAAGAGGCGCCGGGTGGCCCCCATCATCACCAGGTCGGCTCCGACTTCGTCCGCGGTGTTGATGATTGCCTCGGCAGGGTCGTCGCCTTCGACGAAGCGGACGTCGGTGTCGAGCCCGACGGCCTGTAGACCGGCGACAATCGGCTCCACCGCCTTCTGGCCCCGCTCCTCCAGATATCTGGCCGCCTTGGCCTCCGCATCGGATGAGCCGATTGGGGCGTCGTCGAGGAACGACCGGCGCACGTCGTCGTCGAGGGCCTCGAGGAAGGACCTTGGGACCCTGACCACGGTCATGACCGTGACACTCCCGTCATCGGAATGGAGGCGCCGGCAAAGGTCGGCTACCGGGGCTGCTGGAAGTACCCCGGTCGTGGCGATCAGGATGCGCACCCGGCTGAGATTAGGGTGTCGGCACCGCTTTTGCCCATGCGAGTCAATTGGACCCGGAACTCATCAACAAGGTCACCTGGAAGATCCCCAACGCCCTGGCTTTGATCGGCTCGGCAGCGGGGGAGGAATGGAACGGGATGACCGCGTCGTGGGTCACGCAGGTGTCGATGGAGCCCGTGCTCATAGGTGTCGGGGTCGACAACAAGGCGGTCACCCACCGATTGATCACCGATGGCGGGTCCTTCACCGTGAACCTGTGGCCATCAGACGACACCAGAGTATTCGTCAAGTTCTCCAAGCCTGCCACGAGAGAGGAAGCCACGCTCAATGGGCGCCCGGTTCGCCCGGGCACGACCGGGGCCCCCATATTCGAAGAATCCTTGGCCTGGATGGAATGCCGTGTGCGTCAATCGATCGATCTGGGGACTCACACCTTTTTCGTCGGAGAGCTCGTCGATGCAGGTGTCAACGACGACGAGGGACAAGCGGCTTCCATGTCTGACACGAGGATGAAGTACGGCGGGGTGCGGAGGGGCGGTCATTGAGACCTCCGACCGGGTGCGAGGAGGATCATGGAAGTCTCGGTTGAGGGAAAGGTCGTGCTCGTCACCGGTGCCAGCCGCGGCATCGGGCAGGCGACCGCGGCGGAGTTCGCCAGGAGCGGGGCAGCCGGAATCACGATCACGTCCCGGAAACCTGAGAACATAGAGACGGCAGCTGCGGAGTTGATCGAGTCGGGATTGGATGAGAGGAGGCTCCTCGCACTGCCGGCCAGAGCGGATTCCGAGGAATCGGCCGACGAGGCGGTTGCGGCCACCATTGAGCGCTTCGGGTCGTGCGACATCCTCGTCAACAACGCCGGCACCAACCCATCGGCCGGTCCGCTGATGGAGGTGGACCTTGGCGCCTTGGACAAGACCTGGGCAGTCAATCTGAGGGCCCCGTTGCTCTGGGTCAGGGCCGCCTACCGGGCATCGATGGAGAAGCACGGGGGTTCCATCGTCAATGTCTCCTCGGTGGGGGGCCTGCGCCCGAGCCCGATCACCGGCGCCTACAACGTCTCCAAGGCAGGTCTGGTCCACATGACCAGGCAGCTGGCCCTGGAATTGGCACCGTCGATCCGGGTCAACGCCGTCGCCCCCGCCGTCGTCAAGACGAGGCTCTCGGAGATGCTCTGGCAGGACGAGGCGGCGGCAGCAGCGATGCACCCGCTGGGGCGGCTGGGGACCCCGGAAGACATTGCCCGCGCCATCGTGTTCCTCGCCTCCGATGCCGCCGACTGGATGACCGGGGTCATCCTCCCGGTAGACGGGGGAATGAGTGAAGCGTCTTCATCGGGCATAGCCTGAGTAGCAGAGCGAGCAGAACACTGACCCACCCGGCACCCGACCCCGATCTGGCCCTTCGCTATCTGGAAGGCGACCTCGACGACAACGCTCTGTTCGCCCACGCCCGGGCGCTCCGTGACGAGGGCAAGGGCCAGGTCGTCACCTACAGCCGCAAGGTCTTCATTCCTCTCACCACGTTGTGCCGCGACCGTTGCACGTATTGCACGTTCGCCAAACCGCCAGGTGCCGGCGGCATGTACCTCGAACCCGAAGAGGTCCTGGCCATCGCCAAGGCAGGGGACGAAGCCGGGTGCACCGAGGCTCTCTTCACGCTGGGGGACCGGCCCGAGGAGCGTTGGGCCCAGGCCGCCTCGTTCCTCGCCGCTCGCGGCCTCGACTCGACGATCGCCTACGTGGCCGAGATGTCTGCGCTGGTGCGCACGGAAACGTCCTTGTTCCCGCACGCCAATCCGGGCCTCCTCGACGATGACGACATGAGGTTGCTGCGCCCGACCAATCCGTCGATGGGGATGATGTTGGAGAACATCTCGCCCCGGCTCATGGAGCCCGGAATGCCCCATCACGGGACCCTCTCCAAAGACCCTTCTCGCCGGGTTGCGACCATCGAGGCGGCCGGCCGGGCGAAGGTCCCTTTCACCACGGGAATCCTGGTCGGGATCGGAGAGACGAGAGGCGAGATCGTCGATTCACTGTTCGCGCTGAGAGACCTCGGCCACGGGACGGGAGCAATCCAGGAGGTCATCATCCAGAACTTCAGGGCCAAGGCCGACACTCCGATGCGGCACGCGGCCGAGCCGGTGCCGCGCTGGTTCGCCCGTGTCGTCGCGTTGGCTCGATGGATCCTGGGGCCCGAGGCCAATGTCCAGGTGCCGCCAAACCTCACCGAGCAGTTCGAGATATACCTGGACGCCGGCATCAACGACTGGGGAGGCGTCTCCCCGCTCACCATCGACTGGGTGAACCCCGAGGCGCCATGGCCCCATCTCGACGAGCTGCGAAGTAGAACCGAAGCCGCCGGCTTTGCCCTGCGGCCCCGCTTACCGGTCTATCCGGAATACATAGATGAGGATTGGATACACGTCGCGTTGTACGCAGATGTAGTGGCGGCCGCCGACAAGGACGGTCTGGCACTCATCCCGGAGACATCAGGAGCAAGATGACCATCACGTTTCTCAGAGTGCGTCCCGCCGAGCGGCTGGCAGAGCCGACGGCTACCAGCAGGCGTCGGGAGGGGACGACAGCGGTTGAGATGCTGGCACCCACCGGCGCCGAGCTGGCCGCGGCCCACAAGGCAGGTGTCCTGGTGCTGTCGGAGAGCGTCACCGACGTGGAGCCTGCTGCCTGGGTCGTCAAGCCCGAGGAGGCGCTTGGCCTCGCCGGGCGCGGTGTTCCAGGGTGGCGGCTGACCGTCGTCGCCGAGGGCTCGAGGGAATCCATTCTCGATGCCCTTGCCAGGTCAGGGGCTTCCTTTGCACGTTCCGCACGCTCCGAGATCTCGGAGATAACGGCCTTGTCGTCCCTCCCCGGCGTCGACTTCTCGGTGTCGGTGTTCGTCGACGATGTCTCACAGGCCTTGAGGGCCGTCGACCAGGGTGCCACCGATCTGTTGTTGCGCGATTGGGATGTG
The DNA here is from genome assembly GCA_032154885.1 of Actinomycetota bacterium. Taxonomy (GTDB): domain Bacteria; phylum Actinomycetota; class Acidimicrobiia; order Spongiisociales; family ZC4RG35; genus JARDZU01. Next base: position 3,463 of record JALDXP010000126.1, on the reverse strand, counting down.
GAAGGGATCGGCGAGCTCCGGGCGGCTCTCGGCGAGAGACGACTCGTGGAGAGAACCGCATTCCCTCCCGGAATCGAGATCGACGAGGCCCGCTCTATGTTGTCCGCCGATACATTCACGGCTTGGCTGGGCCAGGTCGACGGCTCCGGTGTGGCCCGGCCCAGATACGAATGGGCGCCCGGGAAGGATCTCTCGCCACCGGTACCGGACGGTCGTTTGTCGGCGGAGTGGCTCGACGGCTCCTGGCTGGAAGGCACATCGACCTCCTTCCCTGGGTCGGCGGCGGAGTTGGCGCCGATCTTGGAGCGCTCGCTGGACGGAATCGCGCCAAGCACTACGGAGGTGGAGACGCTGTTCCGGGCCCGGGGGGACCAGGTCGACGCCGTCGCGCATGTCGCCGACATCCTCAGAGAGCGGGTGGCCGGCGACACGGTCACCTATGTCGTGAACCGGAACATCAACTACACCAATCTCTGCTACTTCAAATGCGGGTTCTGCGCCTTTTCCAAGGGCCCGCGCAGCCTCAATCTCCGCGGCGAGCCGTATCTGATGGGACTCGACGAAATCGTGGAGAGATCTGTGGAGGCCTGGGGGCGGGGTGCGACCGAAGTGACGCTCCAGGGTGGAATCCATCCCGATTTCACGGGCAACTTCTACGTCGATGTGGTCAATGCAATCAAGTCGGAACTGCCCGAAATGCACATCCATGGCTTCACCCCACTCGAGGTGTGGCAGGGGGCGGAGACCCTGGGCATACCGGTGCGCCGCTTTCTCGAGGAGCTCAAGGCCGCCGGTCTGGGCACACTTCCGGGGACGGCGGCCGAGATCCTCGACGACGACGTCAGAACACACTTGTGCCCGGACAAGATCCGGACTTCGCAGTGGGCAGAGGTGATGATCACCGCTCATGAGCTCGGGCTGCGGGCAACATCGACGATCATGTTCGGTCACATCGACCACCCGCGATCCTGGGCCAAGCACCTCGAAGTGATCCGCGCCATCCAGCGCCGGACCGGTGGTTTCACCGAGATGGTTCCACTGCCGTTCGTCCACATGGGCTCGCCCATATTCCTCAGGGGACGCTCCCGGCCCGGGCCCACCTGGGACGAGGTGGTGCTGATACATGCCGTATCCCGTATCGCCCTCGACGGCCTCGTGCCAAACATCCAGGCTTCCTGGGTGAAGCTCGGGCTCGATGGCGGTCGGCGTCTCCTCGATGCAGGATGTAACGACCTCGGTGGGACCCTGATGGGCGAGATCATCACCCGCTCCGCCGGTGCCGCCCACGGTCAGGAGGTCACACCTCAGGAGTTTCGGGAGGTCATCGAGGCGGCGGGGCGCCGGCCCGCGCTGCGTTCGACGACCTACGAGATCCTCGATCGAGTGTGACCCCCTCCCGCCTTCGGCGGCTCTCCCCCGGGGTAGAAATTCAGCCGCGGTAGGTGAGGCCCCTCGGGGCGGTGGCGAACCCCCACTCCGCCAATGCCGGGGCGATCGGAGAGGCGGGCGCCGGCCTGCCGTTGACCGTGTTGACCGTCGTGCGCCGATGTCGAGTGGCGATCTCGGAGAGCCCTCGGCCCAAGTTGCCATAGATCGACATGTCTTCGGCGAGGACGGTCAGGTGCCGCCTGCCCCGGTCCAGGTAGCCGAGCAACTGGCCCTCCCACAAGAAGACATAGGCGCCGGCGTCGCGAGCCAGCCGCGTCTCTTCGACCTCCGGCCAGGGAAGTGTCGCGCCGTAGGGGTTGGCCGGGTCGGTGGCCGCCAGCACAGTCAATTGGCGGGGCGGATCGGTGCGCAACCGGTCTACCGCACCGGGGAGTGCGAACTGGGAGCCGCCCAAACCCTCGACGAAGTATCCCCGACGCACCCTCCCTGTCTCCTCCAGATGGGAGAAAACCGGATAGATCGCACTGAAGCCGCCGGGGTAGCCCTCGGCGAGGATGGCGCTCCGGGTGACCACGCCGTGCCTGTCGAGGAGTAGGTGAGCCCACGCGGCATGACGCTCGGTATCGCTCACCTCCCCACCTACGAGTTGTCCGGTCAACGACCAACGCCCACCCGCCTGAGGGGGAAATTGTGATGAGAGCCCGGGCCGGCCGGTCCGTTTCGTGCTGCGCTGTTGGATGAAGGCTCGGACCGGGGCCAGGGTGTCGTTGGTGACATGGCCCGACCAGACCAGGTCCCAGAGATGCTCGAGGAGATCGACCGGGTCGCCACCCCCAGTGCCGACGTAGATGTCCCGGAAGAAGCTCGCTCCCCTCAGCTCCAGGAAATCATGGATCGACTGGGCCTCGGGCCCTTCCGGCATCTCATCAGGTCCCCGCCACAGCAGCCCGAGACTCGATCGCGGGTACAGGGCCAGCTTGCCGTCTCCCGGCCCGAGCGAGTCATGGCCCACCCAAACGAGGTCGCCATCGATGAGAAGCCGATCGAGATGGGAAGCAGGGTCGCTGACCCTCGAGGAGAGCACGTCGCGCTCGAGCACCGATGCCGGGATCACCGCGCCAGTTAGTCGGGCAATCGCATCGGTGAGGGCAGTCGACGTGGATGGCGGGTCGTCCCGGACTCCTTGCCACGCAATGTTGAAGGCGGCCAGCGAGGCGGGCGGTACCGGCTCTATCTCCCGGCGCAAGACGGCCAGGGAGCGGCGTTTGAGCCGTCTCAGCACCTCGCGGTCGATCCACTCCCGTCCCTGCCCGCCCGGACGGAAGGCGCCGACATCGATACGCCCCGACGCCTCCAGCTGCCGGAGGATGGTCTCGACGATGGCCGAGGGGATGGCAAGGGCATCGGCCACCTCACGGGCGGTGAATGGGCCGTGGGTTCGGGCATACCGGCCGACCACGTCGCCAAGAGGATCGTCTACCGGTTCGAGGAAGACGTGGGGGATGCCGGCTGGTGGCTGGACTCCGAGGGCATCACGCAGCCTCGACACGTCCTCGACCGCAGCCCATCTCGTGACACCACCGTGGGTGATTTCGACGACCCTTCTCTGGCCGGTGAGCTCACTGAGCACCGACGGGATGTCCAGCCCGTCGGTGCGAACCTCGAGATCCTGGACGGTGAGCGGTCCAAGGTCCCTGAGCATGTCGTGGACCCCGTCGGCTCTCTTGACTCGCCTGCGCTCGGTCAGATACTGCAACTCGAGCTCCACGGCGGCGACCACCTCGGGGTCGATCAGCTCGCGAAGCTCCCCCTCGCCGAGCAACTCCCGGAGGAGATCCCGATCGAGGGTCATGGCCGCTGCTCGTCGTTCGGCCAGAGGCGCGTCGGCCTCGTAGAGGAACGCAGCGATGAACGAGAAGAGAAGAGATGAGGCGAACGGGCTCGGTGAGTCGAGATCGACCGATGCGATCCTGATGCGGCGCGCCCGTATGTCGGTCAGGACCTCGATCAACGACGGCAAGTCGAAGTCGTCCTGGAGGATCTCCCGGTACACCTCGAGCATGATCGGGAAGGA
>JALDXP010000125.1:0-7856 GCA_032154885.1 Actinomycetota bacterium | reverse complement strand
CCGACGTCGCCATCGAATCGGCCGGGATCGTGCTCGCCTCGGACGACCCGAGGGCGGTTGTCGCCATCCGGCGCCTATCTTCGGCGGGCTATCGGAAGATGCTGCAGAACCTGGTCTGGGCCACCGGGTACAACGTCGTCGCGATACCACTCGCCGCCGGCGCCCTGGCCTGGGCGGGAATAGTCCTGGGTCCGGCCGCTTCGGCCATCTTGATGAGTGTCTCCACCATCGTGGTCGCCATCAACGCTCAGTTCCTACGCGGCCTCGACCTGCGGGAGGCGTGAGCAGCCCCACGGTCATCTCTTCCCGACCAGGAAGTAGGTCACCATCTCCCCCTTGCCTTTGACGTCGATCTGGCCCCGGCGCTCGAAGCGATAACTCGAACCGAGGCGTTGCCGGGTGCGCTGCGTCACCTGAATCTGACCGGCTACTCCTTGGGATTCCATGCGACTGGCCATATTGACCGTGTCGCCCCATAGGTCGTAGATGAACTTGTTCCGACCGATCACCCCGGCAACCACCGGCCCGCTGTCGATGCCAATCCGTATGGCCAACGGCGCACCATCGGGATCGACACGGCCATCGACCTCGTCCCGGATCGCCAGCGCCATCTTGGCGACCGCCTCGGCATGGTCAGGTCTGGGGACCGGGATTCCGGCAGCGGCCATGTAGGCGTCGCCGATCGTCTTGATCTTCTCCAGCCCGTGCCGATCGGCGAACTCATCGAAGCTTGTGAACAGGTCGTCGAGTGCCTGCACCATCGCCTCTGGTTCGATCTTCCCGCTCCTGGCCGTGAAATCGACGAGGTCGGCGAACATCACCGTGGCTTCGGGGTAGGCGTCAGCGATCACCTCCTCCGAGTTCTTTAAGCGATCAGCGATTGGCTCAGGTAGGACATTCAGTAGGAGCCGATCCGATTTCTCCTGTTCCTCCTGCAGGGCACGTCGGCTCCGCACCGACTCCCCAAGCAAGAGCACCGCTGCCATCATCGCCATGTCCGGCAATGCACGGCCGAGCAGACCGAGGGTGCCCCGGTCCTCGATCCACATCTCATAAGCGATGAAGCCGAGGGGGGCGGCGATCACCCAGGTCGCGATGCCCAATGCCCACCCGAAGTGGCCCGCCGCCCACGCGGTGGCCAGCGCAACCGACAACGGAACGGCCGGGAACAGACCCGGGTAGTCGAACAGGTTGTACACCTGGTAGGTGAGGAAAGACGCCACCAGAACGCCCAGAGGCCAGCGTCGCCGGAACAACGAGAGCCCGGCGATGGCCAGGCCGAGGCCATAGGCCACGACGTCGGGCGGATCGCCCTGTGGCGGCGAGGTCCTGATGGCAACGCTGATCGCGGCAGCAAGTCCCGCGGCGAGACCTATGTCGACCACGCGTGATGGGAGTTGTGTCAGGCGCTCACCAATTCGCCTAATCCAGGTCATGAGGGGCCATTACCCCAATCGCCGACGGTCCACCCGTCTCACGAACTGGATAATTGCGTCCGTCACCTGTTCGGGGTGGGTGTGATGTGGAAAGTGCCCACCATCAGGGAGTTCGAGCCTCTCGACTGGGCCGCTGACACCTCGCTCGATCGCGTCCAACTGAGCCAGGGTCCCGTAGTCATCGTCGAGGGCCTGGATGAGCAGAACAGGACAATGGATGTTGGGCAAGGAGTCTTCGATGTTCCAGCTTCGAAAACCGGAGTCGAGCCAGATCTCGGTCCAGTCACGGAACGTTGCCTCCGGGTCGCGGTGGTACTTAGCCATTCGTTGGGGGAGATCGGTGGTCTCGAACCGTGTAACCAGTTCTTCGATCCCGGCGATCGTCTCCGGCTCGACGAAGACATGCGGGGCGATGAGGACCAGGCCGGAAGGCCAGTGATGTTCCCCGGTGAAGATCAACGAGATCGACGCTCCATCGGAGTGACCGATGAGCACCAGGTCGGAGACCTCCAGTTCGCGGACGAAGTAGAAGAGAGTCGACAACGCCTCGTGGTGCATGAACTGCAGCGTCCGGGGCTTTCTGAGCGGTCCCGACCAACCATGCCCGGGCCGGCTGTACACGATTCCCGGGCGCCCGGTGGCCATGGCCACGTCTCGGGGCAGGTCCTTCCATGTGCCGATGCTCCCCAGGCCGTCGTGGAGGAAGATCAGCGGGTTTCTGCCATCAGGCGGGTAGATCCGGTATTCGAACGACTCCCCGGTCCAGGAGAAGTTGCTTTCGAACGCGGCGTTGTCGTCGACCATGCCAGATAGTCTCGCCCGGTCGGGAGTGGCAAGGGACAGATGCAGACCACCGCCAATATCAGCACCCTGGTCGACGGGTGGATGGAACAGGGTCGGGGTGAAGACACAATCCTCCTCACTGCCGACGACGTCGTCTGGTCCGCCGGGCGTCTGCACCGGGAGGTGTCCGCGGTCGCCGCGCATCTGCAGGACATGGGGATGGGCAGAGAGGACCGGGTCCTCCTCGTCCTCGACGACACTCCAGCTTTCCCCGCAGCCTTTCTCGGCGCGATGCGGATCGGGGCGGTGCCGGTCCCGGTCAATTTTCTGGCCCGGCCCGACGACTTCGGGTATTTCCTCGACGACTCGTATGCATTCGTCGCCATCATCGACAGTGGTTTTGTCGACGTGGTCGGGCCTCAGATAGCAGCACGGCCGCAGGTCAATCTGATCGTGGCCAATGGTCAGGCACCCGATGGCGCCGTCTCCCTGGATTCTTGGATCGAAGAAGGCTCCGGCACGGTCGATCCGGTGCCCACACATCCCGACGACATGGCTTTCTGGCTGTACAGCTCTGGGTCGACCGGGAGGCCAAAGGGCGTGGTCCACCGGCACGCCGACGTGGCGGCCACTTGCGCCAACTATGCCGGTCCGGTGCTTGGCATCGGGCGGGAGGATGTGGTGTTTTCGAGCACCAAGATGTTCCACGCCTATGGGCTGGGCAACAACCTCACCTTCCCGATGTGGGCCGGCGCCACCTCCGTCTACTCCACCGGACGCCCCACGCCGGATCGCCTCCTGGAGCGGGTCCGCACTCATCGACCATCGCTCTACTTCTCGGTGCCGGCCCTCTACAACGCCATTCTCGCCCACCCAGAGTTCGACGAGACCGATTGGTCGTCGGTCCGTCTCGGCATCTCGGCAGCGGAGCCACTGCCCCCCGAGATATGGCGCCGCTTCCACGATCGCACCGGGATCGAGATCCTCGACGGCGTTGGCTCGACCGAGATGCTCCACATCTATTGCTCCAACCGCGCCGGTGCGGTGAGGCCGGGCACGTCGGGCACACCGGTGGACGGATACGAGATGGAGGTCCGTGACCCGGACGGCGCACTGTGCTCGGTGGGGGAGCCGGGCGAGATGTGGGTACGGGGGCCGAGCGCCCTGACTGCATACTGGCACCAGTACCAGCGAAGCCGGGACAAGATCCGCGGTGACTGGTTCCTCACCGGTGACAGGTATCGGCAGGACGAGGATGGCTATTTCTGGTACGAGGGCCGAGTCGACGACATGATGAAGGTCGGCGGGCTGTGGGTGAGCCCGATCGAGATCGAGAATCGGCTGATGGAGCACCCGTCGGTGCGGGAGGCGGCTGTGGTGGCGGTCGATATCGAGCACATGTCCCGGATCAAGGCCGTGGTGATCCTCACCGAAGGTGTTGACGCCGGCGGTGCCCTCGACGCCGAGCTACAAGCGTGGTGCAAGGACGAATTGCAGCGCTACCAGTTCCCCCATGTCATCGAATATGTCGAGGACTTCCCGCGGACGGCGACGGGAAAGATCCAACGCTTCAGGCTGCGCGAGCCGGTTGTCTGAACTGGCTACTCCTGGCTGTCCACCCACCGGACTCCCAGGCCCTCGAGTCGCTCTCTGAACCCGTAGAAGTCGACACCGAGCTCGCCGGCCGCAAGACGGGCCCTGACTTCCGTCTCCCGCGCCAGACGCTGGCGGGCCGCTTCCAGGATCTCGACTGCACGCTCACGTTCCACTATGACCACCCCGTCGTCGTCCGCCACCACGACATCTCCGGGGCCGACGGTGGCACTGCCGCATGCGATCGGCACGTTCACCGATCCCGGCGTGGCTTTCACGGTCCCCGATGCGTGGATCGCCCGCGACCAGACAGGGAGACCCATCCCCCGGAGATCTGATACGTCACGAACCCCGGCATCGACGACCACGCCTGCACACCCTCTGGCCACCACCGACGTGGCGAGCAACTCACCGAACATCCCGTTCGTCGATGGTGCGGTCGTTGCTACCACGAGGATGTCCCCCGGTTCGATGACCTCGACGGCGGCGTGAATCATGATGTTGTCCCCCGGGGCGCATGACACCGTTACGGCATGGCCCGCAATGCGCCTTCCCTCTTGAATGGGCCTGATCCCCGGATCGAGGAGCCCGCTCGCACCTGCCTCGTGAACCGTGGCCACCCCGGCAGAGCCCAACCCGGCCACGACCTCGGCGGCGACCCGGGGGACGTGTCGCACGACGATTCCGTCTCGCATCTCAGGCAAGCTCCTTGGCTACCTGTGGGAACACTCGCTGGTAGGCCTCGGCTTTGGTCTCATTCAGCAGACCGAGGTTGGGGCCTGAGTTGCGTTGGGCCTGCACCCCGCGTCTGGTCGCGACGTCTGTGTAGTAGTCCCAAAGGTGCTCCTGACCTTCCATGCACCGCATGGCTTCGAGCTTCCGGTCCCAAACCTCGGTGATGTCCAACAGCACGTCGGGCATGAAGCCCGAGTACTCGGTCTGATGGGGCTCGAACAGGAACACTGGTGGCGCCCCTATCACCTCCGTGCCCGGGTCGTAACCCGCCGCCTGGGCGATGATGCGGGCCTGGGCGGCGATCGAGTGTGCTGTCTCGTGATCGCGATTCCACGGGTCACGCTGGTTGTGGGTGAGGACGACAGTGGGTCGGATCTCCCGATACACCTTCACCAGGCGATCCAGCAGCTCGGCTGTCTCGACCAAGGGGTAGTCGTCAGCATCGAAGGCGCGCAGGTCGGCGCCGAGGACCTTGGCCGCAGCCTCCGCCTCGGCATGGCGCGCCTCCTTGACCTGTCCGAGGTCCATGCCCTGACGCCAATATCGTGCAGACTCCCCGCGCTCCCCATAGGCGAGACATACAACGGTGACGTCGTGCCCACGGCTCGAATAGAGGGCGATCGCACCACCTGCGCGCCACACGAAGTCCCCGACGTGGGCACTGATCACCAAAAGCGACTCCAGAGTCATCGAGGCAACCCTATCTGCGACTCCTGACGGCTAACTTCGCATTCGAGGCAACTTCGACCCATGAGCTCCGACCCTCCCGGCATTCCATGCATGTTGATGCGCGGCGGCACGTCGAAAGGGGCGTTCTTCCTGGCCGACGACCTCCCGGCCAACGAAGCCGACCGCGACGCGTTGCTGCTCCGGGTCATGGGCTCGCCGGACCCGAGGCAGATCGATGGCGTAGGTGGCGCCCACCCACTCACCACCAAGGTCGCCGTGGTGGGTCCTTCCCGGCGCGACGACGTCGACATCGAGTATCTCTTCCTCCAGGTGTCGGTAGACCGCCCCGAGGTCACCGACAAGCAGAATTGCGGGAACATGCTGGCTGCGGTCGGCCCGTTCGCCCTGGAACGGGGATTGTTGACACTGCCCGACGGCCGGGCCCCGGTGCGGATCCTGATGAACAACACCGGGGGAGTGGCGGTGGCCACGTTTCCCGTGGCAGGGGGAACACCCGTCTATGCGGGTGAGACCGAGATCGCCGGAGTTCCTGGCGGAGCGGCAGAGATCGTCATCGAATTCGAGGACATCGCCGGCTCAAGCACGGGCGCCCTCCTCCCAACTGGTCGGTCCGTGGACGAGGTGGGTGGTGTCGAGGTCACTCTGATCGACAACGGTATGCCAGTAGTCGTGCTGCGGGGGTCAGATGTCGGGGTCGCCGGGGATGAGACCTGTGAGGAGCTGGAGGGCAATACCGATCTCCGCCAGAAGCTCGAGGAGATCCGCCTGGCTGCCGGTCCGTTGATGAACCTCGGTGATGTGAGCCAGGCCACCGTGCCCAAGCTGACCCTGGTGTCCCCACCACGGGCCGGAGGCGCCATCTCCACCAGAACGTTCATCCCGCATCGCTGCCATCAGGCGATAGGCGTGCTGGGGGCGGTCACTGTGGCCACCGCCTGCCACTTCCCCGGGTCGCCCGCCGGCGTCTCAGCGAGACTCCAACCCGGCACCGACGTCATACGGATCGAGCATCCGACGGGGACCTTCGATGCCACCGTGCGACTCGACTCCAGGCCAGAGCCCAGTGTCCTTGGCGCCGGGATAATCCGGACCGCCCGCAAGCTGATGGATGGAGTGGTGTTTCCGCGGCCCGCGGAATCGTCGGCGGATTAGGGTGCGCCGGTGCCACGGGGCCGCGGCAAATTAGGAGGAAGAGCATGAGGAACAAACGTGCGAGAGTGAGACTTCTCGCCCTGATCGCCGTGATGGCATTGATCGGAGCCGCCTGCGCCGGGGATGACGCAAGCGAGACCACGGAGGCGGCACCGGACACAACTGAAGCGGCGCCGGATACCACGGAGGCTGCGCCCGACACCACGGAAGCTGCGCCCGACACGACAGCAGCGTCCGGTGAGCCGATCATGATCGGGATCCTCACCGATCTCACCGGGTTCACACCCTGGGCCGTCAACGCCCGTGACGGGATGATGCTGGCCGCTGAGGAGATCAACGCCGCCGGCGGGGTGGACGGACGCATGATCGAGTTGGTCATCGAGGACTCGGCCAATGATGCCGATGCCGGCACGTCGGGTTATGAGCGCCTGGCCGAGCAAGGGGTGGTCGCCATCGGCGGCATCATCTCCAGCACAGTGGGAGGCACTATCAGCCCACTGGCCGAAGAGCTTCAGATACCGACCTTCCTGGTCAAGTCGGGCACAGAGGCCGCCCTGACCGCGGACAGCCGGTTCATGTTCCGCACCTGTCTGCCCGCCGCTCCGATGACCGTTGGGCCCGTTGTCCAATACGTTCAGGAACTAGGACTGACCAACGTGGGGGTCATCGTCGCCGACTACCCGTGGGGTCAGTCTTTTGCCGCGGCCGTCGCGCCCGCCTTGGACGCCGCCGGCGTCTCATACGGCGAGATCCAGGTCGCTCCGGTGCCCCCTGACACCGATTTCATCCCTTACGTGAGGGCCGTCGCCGATGCCGGCGCCGAGATGATCATCGCTACTGGTCATCCGCCAGGGGCCACCCCAATCACCACTCTGTCGGCTGACCTGCTCGCCGACGTGCCGGTCACGGGTGCTTGGATCCCGCCGGATCTGGCGGTGGGAGGGCTGGCCGATCTGGCCATTGGTCGCTACACCGACTTCGCCTGCGCCGATTACACCAGCGATGGGTACGCCGATCTGGCTGAGCGCTATCTCGCGTTCTCCGAGAATGCGTTCATGTCGGATGATGCGGTGGCTGGGCACGGGATCGTGACCATGGTGGCGGACGCCGTGGCAAACGCCGGTGATGACCCGGTGGCGATCTCGGAATACCTGCACGGGCAGACCTATGAGCTGGAGGGTTATGCCCACCCGGTGAGCTGGACCGAGTGGGGCGAGCTCGCTTCATCGGCGCCGACCGTCAACACGATCAGCGAAGGCCCTGCTCCAGAGGGATTGAACGACGCGGGCGTCTGGTGGGTCGTGAAGTTGACCCAGGCCGAAACGTTGGAGCCCTACACGCCAGCCTCCTGACCTGATACTGAATGCCACTTCTCGAGCTCGAGGAGGTCGGGAAGCACTTCGGCGGCCTCCCGGCCGTCGACGGGGTGAATCTTGGAGTCGACGATGGCGAGATCCTTGCCATCGT
>JALDXP010000124.1:0-7870 GCA_032154885.1 Actinomycetota bacterium | reverse complement strand
CAGGCGTTGAGGCCCCAGATGGTGGTCGACCTCGATCATCTCCATGTCGACCAGGCTTCGCTCGAGCCAGACCTGGAGTTGCTGTTCGCCGGTGCCCCCGCCCCCGAAGGTGAAAAGAGCGGGTTGCTGGGCGCAGTACGTTCCGCCTTTGCCCGCAACAAGACATCGCACGAGCACGAGTTCGTCGAAGCCCCCGGTGGCATCGGCATCGTTCGGCAGATCTGTGCCGAATGTGGCTATATATCCATTGGGGTCGCGGACTGAAGCCGACGGGCCCCGGCTAGCCGGCGCCGGTCTTGAGAAACCATCACGACCACCGCGACGATCAACAGGACGATCGTCACCGATCCCCAGATCGCCACCCTCTTTCCGTCCCTCGCAGCGGCGGCCCGGTCTCCAGACTCGAGGGCGGTGATGATCGCAGTTCGCTCATCTCAGAGGGTCAGGAACGTGGCACGAGCCAGGCACGGCAAGGGGTACCCTCGCCCGGTGAATCCCACGGTCCGGCCTGTGATCCTCTCCGGCGGGTCCGGCACTCGTCTTTGGCCTCTATCGACCACGAATGCTCCGAAACAATTCCTCGAGCTTCTCGGTGAGCCTCTGTTCGAGGCGACCCTGGGCCGGGTAGACGAACTCGGTCTGGGAGTCGCCGTCACGGTGGTGACGGGCCGCGACCAGCTTCCTGCCGTGGAGAGATCGCTGGCCAGCAAAGCGATCGAGACTGCCACGATCCTGGTCGAGCCGTCGGGACGGAACACTGCGCCGGCGGTGGTGGCAGCCGCCCTGATCTCGGATCCCGACGACGTCCTCGTGCTTCTCCCTGCGGACCATGTCATCAGCGACATTCCTGCATTTGGCGAGGCGGTGACAAAAGCAGTAGCCCTGGCCGGCGACGGCGCCCTGGTCACGTTTGGCGTCGAACCGAGCCGAGCCGAGACCGGATACGGATACATCCAGAAGGGAGGGCCCATAGGGTCCGGGTTCCGGGTCGACAGATTCAAGGAGAAGCCCGGCGAGGACGAGGCAGCCCGCCTTGCCGGCGACGGGCATCACCTCTGGAACTCGGGAATGTTTGTCTTCGGCGCAGCTCAGATACTCAGCGAGGCGAGGCGGCAGGCTCCCGAGATATTGACCGGCGTCGAGGCTTCCCTCCCCGCGGAGCGGGCCGGGACGATCCACCTCGGAGAGACCTTCTCGGACATACCGGCGACGTCGATCGACCACGCCATCATGGAGAATGCGGAGAACTCGGTGGTGGTCCCGCTCGACGCTGGGTGGAGCGACGTTGGCTCCTGGCACTCGGTTTGGGAGCTGAGCGAGCGCGACGAGAACGGCAATTTCCTCAGCGGCGACGTGGTGGCTGTCGACGTGGCCGATTCCTATGTCCGATCGGGGTCGAAGACGGTCGCTTTGGGGGGAGTGACGGGTCTGGTGGTGGTGGTGACGCCGGACCTCGTTCTCATTGTCCCGAAGGAGAAGTCCCAGATGGTGCGCGACATCGCCGCCGGGTGGGCGGCGAGTCGGCGGGCCGATTGAAGGCCCGGCCCGGCGATCCATACCATCGGACACGATGAGGCGCCTGGCGATCGTGGCCCTGTTGAGTGTCGTGGTCTCCGCATGCGTGGGCCGCCCTGAGGCCGACGCGACCGGGGAGGAGATCTACCTGCAGCTCTGCTCCAATTGCCACGGCGACCAGCTCGAGGGTGGAGTCGGCCCACCGCTGGGCCCCGAGACGAACGCCGCCGAGCAGCCGGACGAGTTTCTCCGGGTGACCATCGTCGAGGGACGAGGGAGGATGCCATCTTTCTCCTCATCTCTCACTGACGATCAGGTGGGGCGTCTGATCGACTACCTGCGGGAGGCCCAGGCCGGATGAGCGTCGTGCTGGAGGCCCTCGAGTTGTACCCCGTTCGAATACCGATGCGTCACCGTTTTCGCCGGGTCGATCACCGCGAGGCCGTCCTCATCAAAGGCCCGGCCGGCTGGGGTGAATTCTCGCCCTTCCCCGACTACCCGCCTCATGTGACGACTCGGTGGCTGGCTGCGGCACTCGAAGCTGCTTGCAGTGTCCTTCCCGAACCCGGCCGGGCCACGATCCCGGTCAACGTGACCGTGCCGGCGGTGACGCCCGAGGTGGCTGCCCGGCTCGTTCTGGAGTCGGGCGCGGGCACGGCCAAGGTGAAAGTGGGGGAGCCCGGCCAAACGATGGAGGAGGACGAGGCACGTCTTGCGGCAGTCCGGTCGGCGATCGGGCCGGAGGGCAAGATTCGCATCGACGTCAACGCAGGCTGGGACCTGGAAACCGCCACTACCCGCCTTGCCTCGTACGCCCGCTTCGACCTGGAGTACGTCGAGCAACCCGTCACGAGCCTCGAGGAGATGGTCGAGCTCAAGAAGAGGACCGATGTTCCACTCGCTGCCGATGAGCTGGTCCGTCTCCGGCCGGACCCGCTGGAGGTTGCGTCCATGGGGGCCGCCGACATCCTGGTTGTGAAAGTTCAGCCATTGGGCGGCGTGGTCAGGACCCTCGACATAGCTGCGCGCGCTGGTATCCCCGTCGTCGTCTCGTCGGCTCTGGAGACTTCGATCGGGATCTACTCTGGTCTCCTGGTCGCTTCTCTCCTGCCCGAGCTCCCGTACGCCTGCGGGCTGGGGACGGTGTCACTGATCGAAGGCGATCCCACTCGTCTCCCCCTGGTCTCGATGAACGGGGAGCTCGAAGTCCGCCGCCCCGAGCCCGACCCTGAGTTGCTGGTCCGTTGGCGGCCCGACCGTGACAGGTCCGCCGAGCTCCTGCGTAAGGTCAGAAATGCGGCCGAGGTGCTCACCTGAGATCGCGAGACCACAAATCGAGACTTCATTGACACAGCCCAATCCCAGCACTGCCCAGGCTCGGGTCATCGTGGACGAGTTGCACCGCCACGGTGTCGACTATGTGGTCATCTCACCTGGGTCACGCTCGGCGGCCCTGGCAATCGCCTTCGAAGAGCACCCCGGCGTCGAGACCAGGGTCGTCCTCGACGAGCGATCCGCCGCCTTTCATGCCCTCGGTCGCAGCCGGGCAACTCGGGTCCCCGTTGTGGCCCTGGCCACTTCGGGGACTGCGCTTGCCAACTACCTGCCGTCTGTGGTCGAAGCGGACCTGTCGCTGGTCCCCCTCATCCTGATCTCGGCCGACCGGCCCCCCGATCTCCTCCATGTTGGGGCCAATCAGACGATCGACCAGGCAGGGATCTTTGGGGAAAAGGTCCGCTGGTCATGTGGGATCCCGCCGGCTGAGCCCGATCGTGACTCAAATGATTATTGGCGCTCGAGCGTCTCCCAGGCCGTGGCAAGGGCAAAGGGACATGGCGGCCGCCCCGGACCGGTTCATGTCAACGTGGCGTTTCGCGAGCCGACGGTCCCCGTCGCCGATGACGGGCGGACCCGGGCCGAGGCCTACCGGCACCCAATCGAGGGGCGGCCGGGCCACGAGCCTTGGCAGCAACACCAGCAGGCAAGGCCGGCAGGTGCGGTCCTCGGGTTGGGTGGTCGAGGCCTGGTCATCGTTGGCGAGGGTGACTTCGACCCGCAGGATGTCTTCGAGGCCGCTGGAAGACTCGGCTGGCCGGTGCTCGCTACCGCCACTTCGGGGCTCCGGGTCTTCGACGTGGTCACCACCTATCACCACTTGCTGGTGACCGGTGTGCCACCGAGCCTCGAGCCCGATCTGGTGGTGACTGTTGGGCGGACCGGGCCTAGCGACCGCATCGGATCTCTCACCTCGCTGCCCGTGCCGCAGGTGCAGGTCGACCGCTGGGGGGCGTGGAACGACCCGCGCCGGCATTCGAGCCATCTGATCCAGGCAGATCCGGCGCAAACCCTCGCCGGCTGCTCACCGTCTCCAGACGACCGATTGCGCCGATCGTGGCTCGGGGCAGACGCCGCGATGCGGTCGGCACTGGACGACCACCTCTCTGCCGACGAGAAGCCCAGCGGCCCGGCAGTGGCCCGAGCCCTCGACCGCTTCGATCAGGTGACGTTGATCGCGGCTTCGTCAATGCCGATCAGGGACGTGGACGCACATGTCGCCAACACGACCAGGGTCATCGCCAATCGCGGCGCCTCGGGCATCGATGGCTTCGTTTCAACGGCATTGGGTGCCGCCACGGCCACGCAGGGCGCGGTGGCACTCGCTGGTGACCTCTCGTTTCTCCATGATGCAACAGGTCTCGTCGCGGACGAGCACGGCGACGTCGTGTTCGTGGTCGTAGACAACGGCGGGGGTGGTCTGTTCGACCTGCTTCCACAGGCAGAGCACGCCCCCGCCTTCGAGCGCCTGTTCGTCGCCCCCCACAATCTCGACCTGAGCCGGGTCGCGTCGGCCTACGACCTGGGCGCCGCCAGTGTGGAGGATGTCACAGATCTTGGGGCCACGATCGAGAGTCGGCTCGACGCAGGCGGACCACATGTCGTCGTCGTCCCGGTCGAGCGCGAGGCGGATCTGAAGACTCGTCGGGGCCTGGACGACACTTCGCGAGCTGTGTGCGCCACGTTCAATTGAGACCGAGCGCCCCCAGCATCGGCCGCAGCTTGATCTGTGTCTCTTCGAACTCCATGACCGCGTCGGAGCCGTCGACGATCCCCGCACCGGTGTAGAGCGTCGCTTCCGCACCGGTGATTTCCCCGCAGCGGAGGGCGATGGCGAACTCCCCGTCCCCTTGCCGGTCGAACCAACCCACAGGACCGGCGTATCTCCCCCGCTCGTGACCCTCGAGCTCACGGATCAACTCGACCGCGGTCTTGGTCGGCGTCCCCGCCACGGCAGCAGTTGGGTGGAGGGCCGCCAGCAGGTCGGAAACGGTTGTTCCCGGGCGGACATCGCCCTCGAAGACGGTCGACAGGTGCTGGATGTCTCCGTATGTGGCCACCGTTCTCTCCGACCGCCCGAGACGGGTGCAGAAGAGCGCCAGAGCGGTGTCCACCGAATCGGCAGCGAGAGCATGCTCCCGCGTCATCTTCTCGGTGTCGAAGAAGCCGGCCGAGGCGGGGTCGCCGGGATCGGCCGAGCCGGCCAGGGAGATCGATCGAACTTTTCCCGCGGCCAGCGATACCAGCAGCTCGGGGCTCGAGCCCACGAAACCATCGACGAGGAAGGTGTGCGATCCTCTCTCGGTCCGGGCGAGATTGGACAGGACGAGGTGGGTGGGAACCTGACCCTCGAACTTCGCAGGGAGTCGTCTGGAGAGGACGACCTTCTCGACCTCTCGCTCGTGGATCGCTTCGAGGGCGTCATTGACCAGCCGCATCCAGACCTCGAGACCGCCGTCGCCGAGATGGCCACCGGGCAAGACCGTGGGTGGTGCTGATGGAGGCAGGTCGCTTGGGTCCCCCATCAGGAACCGTGTCCCCGAGGCGTCGATCCTCATCAGTGCCCGGGGGAGGACCACGACCGAGCCCGCGTCGTTCTCGTCAAAGGTGAAGCTCGCCAGTGCCACCGGGGCCGTGGTGGCGGAGAGCCTTCGCAAGGCCCGGTCGAAGCGGTCGGCTCCGGTGCCGGGGTCGATCCTCGTGGAGACTCCCCAGCCGAAGAGAGCCACGTCGCGATGGATCCACGCCGAGTCCGGGGCGCGGGAGAGGGCGTCGCGCACGGCCGACTCGAAGATCTCAGCTGTCATTCCACGTGCAGGCTAGAACCGGCTCGAGTGACTCGATCCTCGCCACCTCATAGGCGACCCGACGGAAGCGCTCGGGGTCGCCCGACGTGGCCAGGGTGAGGCGACCCGAGCCTCCGGTCGATGACGCGACCCTTCTCACCTGGCGGGCCACCGCCGGCGCCGGATCGACGATCCTGACCCCGGGCCCGGCCACGGCCTCGATGAGCGGAACGAGGAAGGGAAAATGGGTGCAGCCCAGGACCAGCGTGTCGGCGCCGCCATCGAGGATTGGCTCGAGGCATGCCTCCACCTGTTGTCTCGCCTCTGGCCCGTCGACCTCAGCGTTCTCGACGAGCTCCACCCATCTCGGGCAGGCCCGGGTGAGCACCGTCGCTCCCGTCGCGTGTCGCTGCAACACCGATGCGAAGAGCTCCCCCTGGAAGGTGGCGGCGGTGGCGACGACGCCGATGACACCCGTGGCAGTGCTCACTGCCGCCGGCTTCACCGCCGGTTCCATTCCCACGAAGGGCACGTCGGGATGGCTGGCACGCAATGAGTGGAGCGCAGCAGCCGACGCGGTGTTGCAGGCAATGGTGATGCTCGTGGCGCCCCGATCGAGGAGCCACCGGGAGGCCTCCGCCGTCATCTCGGCGACCTCGGCGAGTGTTCGGACCCCGTAAGGGGCCCGGGCCTGGTCGGCGAGATAGAAGAGGTCGGCGGAGGGCAACTCACGTCGTATCTCGGTGAGGACGCTCAAGCCGCCGACACCCGAGTCGAAGACCCCGATCATCGATGTCATATCAGCAGGACCACGAGGGGGTCGGTGGTAGCTTCGCCGAAATAGGAGGTCGGCTTGAAGATCGAGGGCTCGGTGGCGCTGGTCACGGGTGGTGTGTCCGGTCTTGGCTTCGGTGCCGCCTCCCGTTTCGTTCGAGGTGGGGGATCGGTGGTGATGCTCGACATCAACGACGCCCACGGCGCCGCAGCCGTCGATGCGCTGGGAGAGAGCTCCCGTTTCATCCGATGCGATGTGCGTGATCGAGACGCCGTTGCCGACTCGGTGGGTCGCGCCGCCGAGGAATGGGGCCGGATCGACATCCTGGTCAACGCCGCCGGCGTGGCGCCGGCCCAACGTCTCATCTCACGTGATGGTGAGCTCTTCGATCTCGACCTCTTCAAGTTCGTGATCGAGGTGAATCTGATCGGCATGTTCGACGTGACCAGAAATGTGGCAGCGGTCATGTCCCACAACGATCCCGGTCCCGACGGGGAGCGAGGAGTGATCGTGAACGTGGCGTCGATCGCGGCCTTCGAGGGGCAGATCGGGCAAGCTGCCTACTCGGCCTCGAAGGGCGGCATCGTCGGGATGACCCTGCCCCTGGCCCGCGATCTGGCGGGAATCGGCGTGAGAGCCGTCACGGTCGCGCCAGGAATAATGGACACGCCCTTGCTGGCGGGCGCTCCTGAGGAGCTCAAGGAATCCCTGGCAGCCCTTCATGTGTTCCCGCGTCGGCTCGGCACACCTGAGGACTTCGCCCATCTGGTGCAGTCGATCGTGGAGAACCCGCTTTTGAACGGTGAGGTCATCCGTCTCGACGCCGGCGCGAGGATGCCGCCCAGATGATCGTTGGGTGATCGTTCGGTACCAAAAAACCACCCGTTGTCACTATGTGTTGCACGCGGTGGCGGTATATGCTCCCCACTTGATGGGCGTAACAACCCGTCTGCCCATAGGAGGGAATCCATATGAAAAAGGGACGACAGAGGAGCGCGCTTGCCGCTCTTCTTGCGTTTGGACTGTTCCTTGCGGCTTGTAGCAGCGGGGAACCAACCGAAACCACGGAGGCGTCGGGCGACACGACGGCGACCACCGAGGCGACTACTGAAACGACAGAGCCCGCCACTGATACCACCGAGGCCGCCGCGGCCGGCGATGGGATCATCACGACCTACATCGGTGAGCCGGAGTTCCTGCAGCCCCCGAACACCAATGAGTCGGAGGGGAACGCGGTGCTCAGCTCCCTGTTCCGTGGCCTGATCGATTACAACCCGGAGACCAGTGAGCCCCAGTTCACCGGTGTCGCCGCGTCGATCGAGTCGCCCGACGAGGGTCTCACCTGGGAGATCGCCCTCAATGAGGGTTGGACCTTCCACGACGGCACGCCTGTGACGGCGCAGTCGTTCGTCGATTCGTGGAACTACTCGGCATACGGGCCCAATGCGGCCCAGGTGTC
>JALDXP010000123.1:0-7878 GCA_032154885.1 Actinomycetota bacterium | reverse complement strand
CAACAGCCTGATCACCGCCGCCTATCTGGCCAAAGCCGGCCAGGAGGTGGTCGTGTTGGACGTACGCTCCGAGGCAGGAGGAGGGGCGGCGACCGAGGAGATCCTCACGCCCGGTTTCCTCTTTGACACCTGCTCCACAGGGCAGACCTTGATCAGGGTCAACCCGTTGCTGTCGAAGGATGAGCTGGGTCTCGTGTCGGAATTCGGCCTCACCTACATCGAGCCCGATCCTGTGGCCCATGTCGTCTTTCCTGATGGCGAGACCTTCACGATGTGGCTCGAGGTCGACCGCACCATCGAGGAGATCGCTCGGTTCTCCGCCGCCGACGCGGTCGCTTACCGGCGGATGCTCGATGAGTTCGATGACGTGAAGGGGGTGTACAGCTCCTACCGCTTCACGCCGATCGGGTACGGCCCTTCGATCGACGAGGCCCTGGCGGCTCACCCGGCCGGAGCGATATGGCGCCGGCGCAATGTCATGTCGGCATGGGATGTGATCCGGCGCGAATTCGAGAGCAGGCATATCCAGGCGTTCATGTCGTGGATGGCGTTCATGACCTCGCAGCCGATCGACTCGCCGGGATCGGGTTATCTCGCCTACTCCCTCGTGGGGGGTCGTCAGCGAAGCAGTTGGTCGGTCCCGCTCGGCGGGTCGGCCAGCCTGCCTCGGGCCCTGGTCGCTGCCCTCGAGGCATATGGAGGCTCGGTTGTCACGGACACGTTGGTCACCTCGCTGATAACAGAGGAGGGGCGGTGTGTCGGCGTCGAGACGGAGGACGGCAGCCAATACCGGGCAAGGGTCGGGGTGGTCTCCTCCATCCATGTCAAGGACCTCGTCGACATGGCGCCCCCCGAGATGTGGGGCGAGGGCTTCGTCTACGGGGTGGACACCTATGACGAAGGGCTTTCTTCGTTCGCCTCCTATTACGCCGCCACCGAGGCGCCGCAGTTCCGCTCGTCCGGACCTGAGCCGATCGGCGCGGTCTCGGCCGGCACCGCGCCATGGCCGGAAGACGTCATCGAGTTCGGCCGTGGCCTGCGCGAGCGCCGTCTTCACCGACCCGGCACCTTCCTGCTCTTCGCCACACCCACCCTCGTCGACGAGACACGAGCCCCCGCCGGCGGCCACACCGTCAAGATCCTCAGCCTCGCTCCCTACGAGTGCCCCGACGATCTTGGGGACTGGGACACGGGCAAGGACGTCTTGGCGGCCGAGCACTTCCAGACCTTGCGGGATTGCGCTCCCAACCTGACCGAGGAGAAGATCCTGGCCTGGAAGGCGAAGAGCCCGGTCGACATCGAGGCAGGAAACCCGCACATGTGGCGGGGCACCATCCACGGCGGTGACCGTGGGCTGGCCTACGGCGGCCCCCAGCGACCAGTGCCGGGATGGGCCTCCCACCGCATGCCGATCCCCGGCCTCTATCAGACGGGGGCCACCACCCATCCCGGTGGGTCCATCACCGGCGGGCCTGGTCGCAACGCGGCGATCGTGATCCTCGACGACCTAGGGATGAGCCTCGACAGCATGGTTGCCAAAGGAGGAGACAGCACATGACCACGACCACCCAGCCCGATCTGGGCTTCGCCCCCAATGAGGATCCGTTCATCGTCGCCCATGGCGGCTTCTACCGTCGCTGGCTCTCGATGATCGATGACATCGAGGAGTTGAAGGAGGCAGTGTCCAGGCTCGAGGGGACCACCGAGGACAAATGGGTCCCGGTCTGGGAAGAGATGGGTCGTCGCCATGAGGACGAAGGCGACCGGCTCGAGACGGCCGGGAACCATGAGGCGGCGAGGAAGGCGTACCTGAACGCCAAGAGCTATTACGCCATCGGGCGATTTCCCGGTGAGATCAGCGAGATCAAGACGAAGATCAGCCAGGACTGCGCCCGGGCCTATCTGAAGGCGTGCGCCCATCTCGACCCGCCCATGGAGGTGGTCGACTTCGAGCATCAAGGGTTGACGGTGCGGGCCCATTTCCGAGCCCCGGTATCCGAGACCCCGGTCCCGGCCGTGCTCATCATGTGTGGCGCCGACGTCTTCAAGGAGGATCGTGGGTTTGCCCAGGATCTGTGCATGGAGAATGGCATGGCGTCCCTGGTGATGGATGGTCCTGACACGGGGGAGAACCCCTTCCCGTGGGCACCCGAGTCGGTGTCGGCATGGGAGGCGGCCGTCGACTACCTCGCCTCACGGCCTGACGTCGACGGCGACCGGATCGGAGCCTTCGGGATCAGCCGGGGCGGCTACTCGGTGATGCAGTTGGCCGGCACGGCCCCCGGCAAGCTCGGCGCAGTCGTGGCCAATGCCGGCCACCCCTTCGGCTATGTCATGGGCGATGAGGAGCTCGAGGAGTTCGTGCGCGTGCGCAACGAGCGGGCCACGTGGCGCTTCGGCGGGGTGGACGACCCTCCCTCCTTCCCACCGACGACTGTGGAGAAGGAACGGTCGGATTTCAAGCGCTGGGCGCTCTCCGAGCAGGGGATCCTCGAGAACATCACGATGCCTGTGCTCATGATCAACGGCAAGCTCGACCACCTGGCTCCGATCGGGAACATCTACTACATGTTGGAGACGGGCCCTGCAACCGGCAAAGAGGCGCGCGTCTACGCCGATGCCGGCCATTGCGCCTTCAAGTACCAGTCGCACTGGGCTCCTGCCACCTTTCAGTGGCTGGCAGAGAAGTTGGGCCGGGCCTAGCCGATACGTCTCAGACCCCGGGGCACGTCGTGCAATGGCCGGTGCCCGTCGCCGGAGACGACTACCAGATGCCCGGTTTGGACGCCTGCCTTCTCGTCGGGCGTGATCACGTTGGGCTGGATCACCAAGGCCATTCCCTCCTCGAGGACCATGTCGGGCGTGGGCAGGTTGGGCCGGCTCTTGGTTCCCAGGACCGGTGGCAGATAGCCGCCGCCATATCCATGGACCAGGTCGTCATAGATGGTGAAGCCCATTTCCTCGATCACCGAAGACGCCTCGACCAGATCGCGAACGTGGGTACCAGGCCGCGTCACGGCCACGATGGCATCGAAGGCGGCGTCGGCGGCCATGTGGAGGTCGGCGTACAGCGGGGTCGGTTCGCTTTCGATGGTGAAGCTCCTCAATACCTGGCCGGCGTAGCCCCAGAACGCGGCGCTGATCTCACAGAAGAGGATGTCCCCCGCCTGGAGCCGGCGCGTCGACTGGAATTGGGATGGCACGCACACGTCTGGATCGGCCATGGAGGTGGCGGCGAAGTAATGGATGTGGTTGGTCCCGCCCTCGGCGAGATAGGCCGACTCCATGATCGCAGCGAGACGACGCTCGTCCATGCCGACCCGGGCTTCGGCGGCGATCGCCTCCACCGCCAGGTCGGACAGTCTCGCCGCGATTTCCAGACGCTCGATCTCCTCGGGTGACTTGACCAGACGCAGTCGTTGGTACTCGCGGTCGAGGCTCACCAGGTCGCCCACCGAACCTGCGAGATCCCGGTGATCTCGATATCCGAGTGGTCCCAGAATGCCTACCCGCTGTCCGTCGATTCGACGCGCACCCAAAATCTCCCCGAGCCGCGCGATAGTGGAAGGCCCGCCCCATTCGACCTCACAGTCCGTCGCAATTCGGCGGGCATTCGGGAGATGGTTGTAGTGCTGGACGAGCAAGTGGAGCTGTTCACCGGGTGTGAGGACCAGTGCGGCCTCCCGCGTGACCGGCCATTCCGAGAGCCATTGCACCGCGGAACCGGTCCGTTCCGATCCGTAGGCGATGAGATGCGATACCCCGGCTGTGTCCATGGCTTCGTGGATGGCCTGCCGTCTCCGGTGTAGCTCGCCCTCCGAGAACCGGGGGAAAGGATCGGTGTTGTCAGACCGAGAAGACACCCCGGTCATGGGATTGCAGGTTCCAGGGTCGGCACGTCGCCGGGGCGGAGGCCTAGGTCAGTTGGATCATCGTGGCCATGACACGCCACTCCGTGGTCGACATCGTGGCGAAGGAAGCGGGGGTCGACCTCGCGGCAGACCGCCAGCGCGTATGGGCAGCGGCTGTGGAACCGGCACGAGGGTTGCGGGTCGATCAGTTCCGGGACGGTGCCCGCGATGGCGGCGAGCCGGCCCCTTTCGCTCGTCGACGACGGAATCGCCGACATCAGGCTCCGTGTGTATGGGTGGAGGGGCTGTCGGAACAGGTCATCGGTCCGACCGGTCTCGACGATCCTCCCGGCATACATCACCGCGACCCGGTCGCAGATCTCCCGCACCAGCGAGAGGTCGTGGCTGATGTAGAGCACGGAGGTGCCCAGCCGCTGCTGAAGTTCCGCGATCAGATTGAGGATCCGCGCCTGGATTGTGACATCGAGTGCGGTAGTGGGCTCGTCGGCGATGAGGAGGTCCGGGTTGCAGGCGAGCGCTTGGGCGATCAGCACTCGCTGCTTCATTCCACCCGAAAGCTCATGCGGGTAGCTGGCCATGATCCGGCGCGGGTTCGGGATCTGTGTCTCGGCCAGGGCCCCAGCTGCCAGATCGTCGACCTGCGCCCTCATCTTCGCCACCTTCGACCGCAGCGGGGGGAGTTGGAGCACGATCCGCTCGAATTGACCGGACTCCTGCCTGGCAGCACGGCGGACGATCATCGGCACGTTGGGCCCGAGTGGGGCGAGGAGGTCGTTGCTCCGATGCTGGAAGAACACCTCGGCCAGCTGATCCCCGATCGAAAGCGCGGGGTTCAAGGCTTTGCTCGGGTCCTGGAAGATCATCGCGATGCGGTTGCCACGGATCTCGAGCATCTCGTCGTCCGCGATGGTGAGCAGGTTCACCGGTCCCCCACCCGCTGCCTGCGCCTCGCTCGACCAGAAATCGATCCTCCCACCGGCATAGATGCCGGGCGGGCTCGCCACCAAACGCAGAAACGACCGCGCCGTCACGCTTTTCCCGCACCCTGTTTCGCCCACCAGCCCGAGCGTCTCACCATCCCGAATGTCGAACGAGACACCGTCGACCGCGTGTACCCATCCTGCCTTGGTCTCGAAATGGACGCTGAGGTCTCGCACCGATGCCACCAGAGCTCCAGTTGCCCTGTGGGTGGAGGTGCCGGCCGGTGCCGTGGAGGTCACCTGGATGAGGTCCTGCTTCATGGGACGATCGACTAACGGCAGGCAGCTGGAAATCGATTGTGCCCAATCGATTGTGGCTGCGGACAGTAGCCAATACGATCGCCACCCGGCAACAGGTTCTCAGGAGGTCGACAGTGGGCCGTTACGCCATCAAGACACCGACACATCACACCACATGGGACAAGATGCTCGAAGTGTGGACAGCAGCCGACGCCACCGAGGTCTTCGAGTCGGCGTGGAACTTCGATCATTTCTACCCGATTCGGGGCGACACCAATGGACCTTGTCTGGAGGCATGGGTGACCCTCTCCGCCCTTGCCCAGGCAACCGCACGGATCAGGCTGGGGACGATGGTGTGCGGGATGCACTTTCGGCACCCGGCAGTGACAGCCTCGATGGCCTCATCGCTGGATATCGTCTCCAATGGACGTCTCGAGCTGGGCCTGGGGGCAGGCTGGTACCCGCTCGAAGCCGATGCCTACGGGTTGGACCTGGGGACGGTCGACGAGCGCATGACCCGGTTCGAGGAGGGGACCGAGGTCATCCATCTTCTCCTCACCGAGGAGGCCACCGACTTCGAGGGCAGGTTCTACTCCATGCACGAGGCTCGAAACGAGCCGAAGCCGGTGCAGAAGCCCAGACCGCCGATCGTCATAGGCGGCCGCGGTGAGAAACGCACGCTCCGGCTGGTGGCCCGTTTCGCCTCGATGTGGGACGCGCAATTCGTCCAGGAAGAGCTCGAAGAGTGGCGCCGCCTCAGAGATGTGCTCTGGGGGCACTGCGCCGATGTGGGGCGCGACCCGTCGGAGATCACCCTTTCCTCTCATCTGCAAATAGACCCTGAGCCCGATCCCGCCGAGGTGGCCGGACGCGCCGACAATCTGTTCGAAGCGGGTCTCGACATCGTGATCGTCGGTATCACCGCCCAACATGAGGCCTCGACGGTGGAGAAGCTGGCGGCCGCTTTCAGCGCAGGTTGACCATTCTGGCGGGGGGGGATCGGCGCGCCAAAACGAGTGTCAACGCCCCTCGCCCGGGGTGAGCAGGCCCTTCTCGAAGGCAGCGCCGACCGCGGCGGCACGGTCGTTGACGCCGAGTTTGGCGTAGATGTGGATTAGGTGGGTCTTGACCGTCGCTTCGCTGACGAAGAGCCGCTCGGCGACCTCCCGGTTGGTCGCCCCAACAGCGACGAGCTGAAGCACCTCGAGCTCGCGCTGGCTGACTGTCTCCTTCACAGGCTGGCGGACCTGGTCGAGTAGCCGAGCAGCGACACTCGGGGAGAGAACGGCCTCGCCGGCGGCGGCAGACCGCACCGCCCGGAGCAGCTCGTCGCGGGGGGCGTCCTTCAGGAGATAGCCAGTCGCGCCGGCTTCGATTGCGGGCAGCACGTCGCTGTCGGTGTCGAATGTGGTCAGCACGAGGATCCGCGCCGGGATCCCGAGATCGGTCATCTGCCGGATCGCGGACACGCCGTCCATCTCGGGCATGCGGAGATCCATGAGCACGACATCGGGGTCGTGGGCGCGGGCCTTTGAAATTGCGTCCGCCCCGTTGGTTGCCTCGGCTACCACCTCGAAGCCTTCCTCACCTTCGAACATGCCGCGCAGACCGTCCCGAACCACCGGGTGGTCGTCGACGATGAGAAGCCGGACCGTCAGGTCCTCAGTCATGGGATGGGTCGATGGGGATGGCGGGGAGGGTGGCACAGACTGCGGTCCCACCCCC
Organism: Actinomycetota bacterium; assembly: GCA_032154885.1. Lineage (GTDB taxonomy): Bacteria > Actinomycetota > Acidimicrobiia > Spongiisociales > ZC4RG35 > JARDZU01. The sequence goes on along the minus strand of JALDXP010000123.1, from coordinate 1,061 downwards.
TGGCTCGGACTCGATGTCCAGCGTGCCGGCCAGGCGCTCCACCCGTTGCCGCATGGCAGTCAGCCCGAATCCGGAATCGGCTCCGGCGCCATTCGTCCCACTGCCGGCGACGAAGCCGGTGCCGTTGTCCTTGACATCGATGGTGACGACGTCACCCATATAGGAGAGGGTCACTCCCACTCTCGAGGCGTTGGCGTGCTTGGCCACGTTGGCCAGCGCCTCTTGTGCCACCCGCAGCATGGTCACCTCCACTTCGGGGTGAAGGCCTTGTGTATCACCGGTGGTGGTCACCTCGGTGGGCACCCTGTTCAAGGACGACCAGCGCGCTGCCTCGTCGGCCAGCGCTTCGGGGAGGTGCCTGCCTTCGAGGGGAGCGGGGAGGATTGCACGCATCGAGCGGCGAGCCTCCGCCAGGCTCTGACGGGCCAGGCTGGTCGCGTTGTCCAGCCTTCTCTGCAGCTCCACCGGGTCGCTCTTGACCTGGTTCGCCGCCTCCAGCTGGGTGATGACGCCGGTCAGGCCCTGGGCGATGGTGTCGTGGATCTCACCTGCTATTCGCTGTCTCTCGTCGGTGATGCCTGCTTCCCTGGCCTGCGCCACCAATTGGGCGTGGAGACCGGCGTTCTCCTCCAAGGCCGTCTCCAGCTCGAGCAACGAGCGTCGTCGCTCCTCGCTGAGATTGGAGATTTTCTCCCCACCGATGATGCCGAACCCGACTGCGGTGGTCTGGATGACGACGATGATCCCATAGGTCCACCACTGGTCTGAGCTGGGGTTGTTGGCGATGATCTGAGAGTTGATGAGCAGAGACGTGAGGCCCACCCCGACGAATGCAACCGCCGGCGGCTCGAGGACGAAGGCGTGGATGAACCCAGTGATGACGAAAACGAAGTAGATCGGATGGAAGAGCATCAACACCGCGAAGAAGACGAGCAACCCGACGAAGTAGACCCGCAGCCACACCCGATCGCCCCGCCGGTCCCGACGCAGGGTGAACATGAACAGACACCACAGCGCGGCGGCCAGGGCGAGACCAGCCGAGGCGAGCCGCTCGGGCCAGG
>JALDXP010000122.1:0-7882 GCA_032154885.1 Actinomycetota bacterium | reverse complement strand
ACCTGCACCTTGTCGCCAACCTTGACCAGCTCGCCGGGATGATTGACGTGTTGCCAGGAGAGCTCGGAGACATGGACCAGGCCGTCCATCCCACCCAGGTCGACAAAAGCTCCGAAGTTCACGACGGATGAGACCACTCCGTCGCGGACCTCACCCTCGCCGAGGCCATCGAGGAATGCATTGCGCTCCTCCGCCTGTGCCTCCTCGAGATATGCCCGACGGGACAGCACGACATTGTTTCGGGCGCGGTCGAGCTCGATCACCTTGGCGGTGATGCTCTCGCCGATGAAGGGGTCCAGATCACGCACACGGCGCATGTCGACCAATGAGGCCGGGAGGAACCCGCGGAGGCCGATGTCGACGATGAGACCGCCCTTGACGACCTCGATGACGGTGCCGTCGACGGTGCCACCTTCTTTGGCGACTTCCTGGATTCTGCCCCAGGCACGCTCGTACATCGCCCGCTTCTTGGAAAGGATCAGGCGGCCCTCGTCGTCCTCCTTGTTGAGCACGACGGCTTCGACCCGCTCCCCCACTTTGACCGCATCGTTGGGATCGACGTTGTTCCGAATGGAGAGCTCTCGTGTCGGAATGAGCCCTTCGGACTTGTAACCGATGTCGATCATGGCCCCGTCGCCATCGACGCTGACGACAGTGCCCTCGACGATGTCGCCCTCCTTGAACTCGAGAACCGTTGCCTCGATGGCACGCTCGAAATCGTCGGCGATGTCATCTGGAAGGTCGCTCAGGTCGGGGGCGATGAGAGCCTCGCGACCCTGATACTCGACTTCTTCGGGAACCTCAGTGGGCTCCTCCACGTCGACGGAGATCTGCGTCTCAGCCTCGGTGGTCTCGGGCGCCTCCACGCTCTCCGTCTCGGGAGCGCTCGCGGGCGCGTTTTGTGGCTCGCTGGTCATGTGTGAGTGGTTACCTCCAAAGGGAACTCTGCAAACGCTGGGTCCACAGGCGTGGTGAGTCTACGCAGGTTTGTCCACAACTGCCAAAGGGTTATAGGGGGTGGGTCCTGGGTGGTGGGTCGGATCAGCTCTTCACCGAAGCGAGATCGGGGCCGGTAGCGACATCGACCTCGAGCGGCACATCCAGGGAAACCACGCCCTCCATGGTCGTCACCACAAGTTTCTCAGCGACCTCGATCTCGTCGAGGGGGCTCTCCAGGATCAACTCGTCATGGATCTGGAGGATCAGCGTGGAGGCCAACCCCTCCGATCGGAGGCTGGCGTCGAGATCGATCATCGCCTTCTTGATGATGTCGGCGGCGGTGCCCTGCACCGGAGCGTTCAAGGCCATCCGCTCGCCCATCTGGCGGATCCGGAAGTTATCTGACTTCAGCTCGGGCAGATAGCGCCGGCGACCGAAGAGCGTTGTCGTATAACCCTGGTTTCGAGCCTGGGTGACGACCGCCGACATGAACTCCCTGACCTGGACGAACTGAGAGAAGTAGGAGTCCATGTGCTGTTGCGCATCGTCCCGTGAGATCCCAAGACGGTCGGCTAGCCCGAAGGCCTCCATCCCGTAGAGCAGACCGAAGTTGATCATTTTCGCGGTCCGGCGCTGGTCTGAGGTCACCTCAGATTCGGAAAGGCCCCAAACCCGGGCCGCCGTAGCTGTGTGGATGTCGGAGCCGGAACGAAACGCCCCGACCAGGAACGGGTCCCCGCTCATGTGAGCCAGCACGCGCAACTCGATCTGGGAGTAATCGGCAACGAGGAACTCCGATCCCTCCCCGGCGATGAATGCACGCCGGATGGTCCGACCTGACTCGGACCGGATCGGGATGTTTTGCAGGTTGGGCCGGTCCGAAGAGAGCCGCCCCGTGGTTGCCGCCATCTGGTTGAACCGGGTCCTGATCCGGCCATCGGCATCCACCAGGGGCAGATACCCGTCGACGTACGTCCCCCTCAGCTTCTCGTACTCCCTGTATTCGAGGAGGGCATCGACGACGGGATGGTCGAGCTTTTTCAATACCGATGCGTCGGTGGATGGTTTCCCTGTAGACGTCTTCTTGATGACGGGGAGGGCGAGCTTCTCGAAGAGCACGTAGCGCAGCTGATCGGTGGAGTTGACGTTGAATTGCTCCCCCGCCAGCTCTTGAATCCGGGCGTCGAGCGCAGTGAGCTTCTCCCTGAGGTCGGCACCCATGTTCTCGAGATAGGCCCGATCGACGGCGATGCCGGTGTGCTCCATCCTCGCCAGGACGGGGATCAAGGGGAGCTCGAACTCTTCGAAGAGCTCCCCCTCCTCACGATCTGACAGCTCATCGCGCATGACTTCGACCAGTCGCCGGACACCTTCGATGCGGCGACCCTCGGTCTCCAGGTCGGGCCCGCTGTCGAAGGGCAAGGTGCCCAGCGCCGCCCCGTCGTCATCGGGCGAGACAAGTTCCAAACCGAGCAGACGATCCGCCAGCTCCTCGAGGTCGTAAGTGCGTTGGGACGGATTCACGATGTACGCGGCTAGCGCTGTGTCCATCGCCAGCCGGTCTACATCGCGCTCCAGATCGAGCAACACCCTGACCAGGTCTTTCACGTCGTGACCGGCAAGAGCGGCCTGTCCGCTCTCGAGCGCATCGAGAATCGGCCCGGCCGCGTCGAATGGCACCACGGCCGCCTCCCCGGGTCCTGTCGAAACGGCAAGCCCGAAGGGCTCCCCACCATCGATCACCAGCCCAGCGATGAGGACACGCGTCTGCGCCATGACGGCGACCTGTTCGGGCGAGGTGATTAGAGAGGACTCGACCTCGACCAACTCGGACACCGTCGCGGCCGATGGGAGCGCCTGCTCGAGGTCGTTCCACATCGAGTGGAATTCGAGACTGTCGAACAGGTCCTTGACCTGGTTCCGGTCCCATTCCCGGGTGCGGAGGTCCTCGATCTCCACCCCCAGGTCCATGTCATCGACCAGCTGCATGAGCTCCCTGTTGAGGAACACCTGCTCCCGATGCGCAGACAGGTTCTCCTTGAGCTTCGGAGTCAGGTCAGTCACGGCCAGGAAGAGATTGTCGAGATCTCCGTGCTCGGCGATCAGGCGTGATGCGGTCTTCTCCCCCACACCAGGCACGCCGGGGAGGTTGTCCGACGTGTCACCCCTGAGCGCGGCGTACTCCACGTACTGGTCGGGCCTGATGCCGTACTTATCTTCCACGTACTCCTCGTCCGCCAGGACGATGTCGCTGATGCCGCGGCGGGTGTAGACCACCTTCACGGTCTTTTCGATCAGCTGGAATGCGTCTCGGTCGCCGGTGACGATCAGGATCTCCCAGCCAGCGGCAACCCCGTTCCTGGTGAGAGTCGCGATTATGTCGTCGGCCTCGAAGCCCTCCTCGCGGAGCTGGGTGATGTCGAGTGTCTGCAGCACCTCGTCCATCAACGGCAGTTGGCTACGGAAGTGATCCGGCGCCTTCTCCCGTTGCGCCTTGTACTCGGGATAGGACTCCGTGCGGAACGTCTGACGTGAAACGTCCCAGGCAACTGCAATGCCATCGGGGTGGTAGTCCTTGAGCAGCCTGATCAGCATCCGGGTGAACCCGAACACAGCGTTCGTCACCTGACCGCTCTTCGTCGCCAGGTCTTCGGGGAGGGCGTAGAAGGCCCGATAGGCGATGGAGTTGCCGTCGATCAGGGCGAGTGTGGGCACCGGCCTGACGGTAGCGGCGGGCCCGATCAGTCGGGCAGACGGGCGAGGAGCCTGTCCCTGGTCTTGATCAGCTTGGCTCGGCGAACCCTGAGATAGAACGCGGTTCGCTCGAACCGACGAACATCGCCGGCCGTTCGCCCGGCTTCTTCACGATCGATGTAGTTGCCGATAGCGGCGTCACGTTGGGCGTCCTCGTCGATCGAGCGGTGGTTGGAGAGCTCGGCGTTCACCAGATTCAGCTCACGGCTGAGCGATTCGATCTGGTCGTTGATGCGAAACAGCTTGCGATGGATGCGCTTCAAGATCGCAATTTTGTCATACCCGGTGGATACCGTGAATCCCGGGGGTCTGACTGATGAGGTCAGAAGAGGAATACCGCAATGCGCTCGAGTTGATCCAGATCGGTATCAACGACAGCGAGATCGGCCGACGTCTCGGGATTCCGCGCGGGACGATCCGTGACTGGCGGGTTGGACAGCGGGCTGGATCGGTTGGACGTACCCAGTTCTCGTCCAAGAAGCAAGAAGTGACGTGCTTCTTGTGCACCAATAGGTGGGTCGACGAGGAGTCATATGCCTATCTGCTCGGGACATATCTAGGTGACGGGTGGATCTGGGATGCGCCGAAGCAGGTCTATCAATTGCGGATCAGCTGTGACTTGCGATACCCCGAGATCGTCAACGAGATAGCAAGCCACATCGTGATCGTGCGTGGTGTGGAGAGGGTGGGCTTTGCCTTGCGCGAGGGATGTGTGGACGTCAATGCCTACTGGAAGCATTGGCCCTGTGTGTTTCCTCAACACGGACCCGGGCGAAAACACGAACGGCGTATCGAGCTTGCACCGTGGCAGGAGCTCATGGTGACTAGGCAACCCAGAGCCCTGATCCGGGGCCTGATACATTCCGACGGCAACCGGCACATCAACCCCATCACGAGACGGCTTCCTTCCGGGATCAGGCACTATTCGTATCCGCGGTACATGTTCAAGAACGCATCCAGCGACATCCTGACCATCTTCACCAACGCTCTCGATTTGCTCGGAGTGCATTGGACAAACCCCTATCCCCGCGTGATCTCGATTGCCCGAGCCCACGACGTCGCTTTCTTGGACACCTTCGTAGGACCCAAGCGTTGACCGGTAGAATGTCATCGCAAGCCGGAGTGATGGAACTGGTATACATACGGTCCTCAAAAGGCCGCGCCCTAGTGGTATGCGGGTTCGAATCCCGCCTCCGGCACTGAGTCAGCCTCCCGGAACGGCTGCGACCGTCGCATGTCGCTTACCTACTGACACCACCTCACCCGGCTCAACGCCACGACGGAGCAGGCCTAAACCAACGTCGCCCGCAGAGGAGGTCAACGTTCCGACCTGATCCTCCCCCTTCAATACTGCGGCGCCGACCTCCGGCGCCGCTCCGTCGAAGCTCAGGATGCGGAGATGATGGTTAACACGCCCTCCCCGACTATCGAGTCGTGCGACGAGCTCCTGACCGAGGAAGCACCCCTTCTCGAAGGAGATCGCCTTTCCCACCAGCCCGGTCTCCTGGGGAATGGTCGCGTCGGTGACATCAACTCCCATGAGCGGCTCTCCCGCTCCGATGCGTAACGCCTCGTAGTCGTCATCCTTCAAGAGGGGCAGGTCCGGCCTCTCCCCCACGACAAGAGTTCGCTCGACACTTGACCACGACACATCGGCCATGAGAGTCGATCGATCGCCGGTCCACCGCCCCGGATGGCCACCGAACGGGCCCACGACGAGCGATGGCTCGAAGGGAGACGGCTCGATCTCGACGTCGACCCGGATCCGATAACGCCCCAGCTTGGCCGCCAGGTCCTCGCCGCGGCCGGCATCGACCACCAAGCCGACCTCGTCGTCTCCGCGAAGCACCCAGAGAATGTGGTCCAGCTTGCCCTGTGGCGTGAGCAACAGCGATCGGCGCACCGTGCCTGGCTCCATGTCGCCGATCTCCTGGCTGATGAGGTCATTCAGGAACCGAATCGCGTCCGAGCCACTGAACCAGACCAACTCGGGTGTCGACGGTGCGAGATGCGGCTCGGTGGGGCTCATCAGATAGTCGCCAGGTCGCGGAGGAACGGTATCGAGAGCAGGACGTCAGAGAACCAGGTCGACAAGGTTCCGACGTTGCCCGTCAGCATGAGAACACCGAACAGCGTCAGTAACACTCCCGAGACGATATTGATCGGGCGGAGATAGGGCTTGAGACGCCCGAACAACTTGAACAGGCCGAGGCCGCTGAGAAGGAACGGCACTCCTAGTCCCAGGGAGTAGGCGAGGAGGAGCAGCATGCCCTGGGCGAGCGTCTCCTGGAGTGATGCTGTGGCGAGAATCACGGTGAGGACCGGGCCGATGCACGGCGTCCAGGCAAAGCCGAATGCCAGGCCCATGATCGGGGGACCCCATGACCCGAGCCGGCTGGGGCGGACGTCGAGCCTGCGCTCCCTCCCGATGGTGGCGAGTGGCCCTCGATCGGACACCGCCATGGCCACCATGAGCACTCCGAAGACGATCACAGTCAGCCCCGCCAGCCTCGTGAATGTGGTCAGGTTCTGGACCAGCCACGTGCGAAGACCGGTGGCGATGGCCCCGAGCGCGACGAACACGACGGTGAAGCCTGCGATGAAGAGGAGGATGACCCGGGTCATCCGAGCCGTGGAGACATCGCCCTCCTCCAACTGGCTCGCCGAGTAGCCGGACATCATCGACAAATAGCCGGGGAGTAGAGGCAGCACGCACGGGGAGATGAACGAGATGATCCCCGCCCCGAATGCGATCAGGATCTGGAGGATGTAGGCAGCGGAGTCGACGTTGTCGAACACTTTGGTTCCCCGGTGATTTGGCCGAAGTGTGGGGATGATCGCACGCGTGCCCCTCTACTCTCGACTCGTGGCACCGTGGCTGCGACGCGTTCTGGGCCCGTTGCTCCCGGTGGACAGGTTCACCTCGGGCGATCGCCGAATCGTGTTCGTCATCTGGACAGCCGGGGTCATACAGGGCTTTGCCCAGTCCCAGGCGGCTGCCACGCTCCCATTCACCCGCGCCGGTCTCGGGCTCACCGAGGGCGAGATGAGCCTCCTGCTCGGCATCGCCAGGCTTGCCGCGTTCGCCGCTCTCCCTCTCGGATGGCTCGGCGACCACAAGGGCCGGAGGCGGCCCTTCCTCTGGTCGCTGACAATCGTGATCATCGGTGGGACCCTCGCGGGACTCGCCTTCGAGGCATGGCAGTTCGGGACGGCCCAGGCGATCCTGCGCACCGGCACCGCCGGCATGGGGGGCTTGGCGATCGTCCTCCTCGCCGAGCAAGTCTCGCCCCACATCCGTGCCTACGCGATCTCCTTCTACGGGGCCGCGGTGTCATTTGGCGGCGGCCTGGCTTTGATGACGCTCCCACTCGCCGACGGAGGCGGCCAGAGCTGGCGGATCCCACATCTCATGATCTCCCTCGGCTTCCTCCTCCTCCCTTTCCTGATCCGAAACGTGCCGGAGAGCCACATCTTCATCGAAGACCACGAAGACGGGCATTGGCGGGAGCTGGCCACCGGGGAATGGGCACGTCGGTTCTGGGTGGTACTGACAATCGCCTTCCTCGTCTCAGCCTTCTCGGCCGTCGCTCTCGCCTTCTCCACGACGCGGTTGATCGAATATCTCGGTCTGAGCACGGGATCGACCGTTCTCATCGCCCTTCTCGGGGGGACCCTCGGCGGGCTCGGCTTCTTCATCGGTGGCCACCTGGCCGACGCCTGGGGTAGGCGAAGGACCACGGTCGTGAGCCTGCTGCTGGCCGTCGGAGGTGGTCTGGTCATCTACTGGTCCAACTCGATCCCGTGGATCGTCGTTGCCGTGATGGTGTCGTCATTCGGCACCTTCGCCTTGGTCCCCGCCGGGGGCTCACATCGGGCGGAGCTCTTTCCTACCGGGCTCAGGGCAAGTGCCAACACGGCAGCGACGAACTTCGGTTTGGTCGGGTCGGGTCTCGGGCTCATCCTTGGGGTCTTCACCATCGATCGCTTTGGTCTCTCTCAGACTGTCACGATCCTCGGGCTCGGAATGGGGATCGCCGCCCTGCTCACTCTGCTCCTCCCTGAGACGAAGGGTCAGGACCTGAGGGCTGTTCGCACGGCCCGCCTGTAACCGAAGACGAACACCAGACCCCTAGCGGCAAGCATCGCTCCGATCGCCCACCAGATCCCGTCGAGCGAGTCGCCCAAC
>JALDXP010000121.1:0-8022 GCA_032154885.1 Actinomycetota bacterium | reverse complement strand
CATGGAAACCATCCCCGTCATCGGGTTGACGATCCTTGGGGTCGTCCTCGGTCTGGGCTTTGGCTACCTCCTTGCCCGTCTCGCCATTGCTCGTCGCAGGGAGCGTGACGGGGTGTCGGCCGAGGGCATGGTCACCAGCGCCCGGCTCGACGCCCAGCGCATCCTGTCCAAGGCGGAGGAAGAGGGCAGGGCCAAAGCCGAGGCTTACCGGGAACGCGAGGACGTCAATCTCGAGCACCGTCGTCTCGAGATGTCGAATCTCGAATCCAGGCTGGGGCAACGCGAGGAGACGCTGGATCAACGCGCCTCCAATCTCGCCCAGCGGGAGAAGATGATCATCGACCGGGAAGAGGAGCTGAATGTCTCCCGTGGCGAGTTGGAGCACCTCAAGGAGGAGGCACGCTTCCGTCTCGAGCAGGTGGCCGGCATCGACGTGACCGCCGCCAAGACCGAGATGCTGGCGCAGGTCGAGGACGAGGCCCGTCGCGAGGCGATGATCGTGGTCCGCGACCTGGAGATAAAGGCACGCGAGGAAGCCGATCGCAGGGCCAGGCGAATCCTGGCGACCGCCATCCAGCGTCTGTCTTCAGAAGTGGTCACCGAAACCACGGTTTCGGTGGTGCAGCTCCCTTCCGACGACATGAAGGGTCGGATCATCGGCCGTGAGGGGCGCAACATCCGCCATCTCGAATCGGTGACCGGGACCAGTCTCATCGTCGACGACACGCCGGAGGCAGTCTCAGTCTCCTCGTTCGACCCTGTCCGGCGCGAAGTGGCCCGGATCACGCTGGAGAAGTTGGTGGCCGACGGCCGGATACATCCTGCCTCCATCGAAGAGGCCTACGAGAAGGCGCAAGCCGAGGTGGAGCAGAGCATTCGGGATGCCGGTGAGTGGGCCCTGGTCGAGGCCGGCGTGTCTCGCATGCACTCGGAGATCGTGACGCTCATGGGCCGCCTCAAATACCGGACCTCTTACGGCCAGAACGTCCTCAACCATCTGGTCGAGACCGCACACATCGCCTCCATGCTGGCCTCCGAGTTGGGAATCGACCCGACGCCGGTGAAGCGAGCTGCGCTCCTCCACGACCTCGGCAAAGCGGTCACCCATGAGGTCGAAGGCTCCCACGCCCTGATCGGCGCCGAAATCGCACGTCGCTTCGATGAGGACCCGGCTGTCGTCCACGGCATAGAGGCGCACCACAACGAGGTGGAGCCTCGGACGGTCCTGGCGGTCATCGTCCAGGCCGCGGACGCCGTTTCCGCCGCCCGGCCCGGGGCGCGGCGTGAGACACTCGAGGGCTACGTGAAGCGTCTCGAGCGTCTCGAGACGCTGGCCATGGAATTCCCCGGTGTCGATCATGTCTTCGCCCTCCAGGCAGGCCGGGAGGTCAGGGTCGTCGTCGACCCGGGCAATGTCTCAGATGTGGAGGCCCGGGAGCTTTCCCGCCGGATCGCCCGTAAACTCGAGGAAGACCTCCAGTATCCGGGTCAGATCCAGGTGACCGTGATCCGGGAGTTTCGGGCAACCGACTACGCCCGCTGAGGGCCGACCACATGACCCAGACCGTGCTTCTCCCGAATCCAACCTTGCGCGAACCGGCCCGCCGGGTCCCCACCCGCCTTGGCCGGCGCTACTTCATCCGCACGTTTGGCTGTCAGATGAACGAGCACGACTCGGAAAGGATCGCCGGTCTGTTCGAGATGGACGGGATGACGCCTGCGGGCGATTTCGAGTCGGCTGACGTGGTCTACATCAACACCTGCACGATCAGGGAGAACGCGGACAATCGGATGTACGGCAATCTGGGCCAACTGAAGGCGGTCAAGGACCTCAACCCGGAGATGATGCTCGTAGTCGGTGGTTGCGCGGCCCAGAAAGACCGCGACCTCGTGCGAGAGCGGGCACCGTGGGTCGACGTGGTGATGGGGACGCACAATCTCGACCGGGTCCTGGACCTCATGGACCATGCCGAGAACTGGGGCCCGATCACCGAGGTGGTTGACGAGCTCCAGGCCATGCCGTCTTCTCTCCCGGTGAAGAGAGAGCTGGAGCACTCCGCTTGGGTCACGATCCAGGTGGGGTGCAACAACTCATGCACCTTCTGCATCGTGCCCTCGGTGCGCGGTGTCGAGGTGTCCCGCCGACCCGGCGACATCGTGAGAGAGGTGGAGCGTCTGGCCGCCGATGGTGTGGTCGAGGTCACCCTTCTCGGACAGAACGTCGACACCTACGGTCGGGATCTGGCTCTGAACGGGAAACGACGTCCCATCTTCGCCGAGTTGTTGCGGCGTGTGGGTGAGGTCGACGGCATCCGCCGGGTGCGGTTCACCAGCCCGCACCCGAACGATTTCCGTGAGGACGTCGCCCATGCGATGGCCGACACCGACGAGGTCTGCGAGCACCTCCACTTCCCGCTCCAATCCGGCTCGGATCGGATCCTGCGGGCCATGCATCGTGGCTACAACCGCAAGAAGTACACCGAGCGGCTGGCCATGGCCCGGGAGATCATCCCCGGTCTGGCCGTGTCCACTGACATCATCGTCGGTTTCCCGGGGGAGACGGACGACGACTTCGCAAACACCCTCGAGGTGATCGAGGAGGCGAGGTTCGACAGCGCCTTCATGTTCATCTTCTCCCCACGACCCGGGACGGCCGCCGCCGATCTCACCGAGCAGTTCGTGCCCGAGGAGACGATCAAGGAGAGATTCGCCAGCCTCAGCGAGCTGCAGAATCGAATCTCCGGTGAAAGGAACGCCGAAATGGTGGGCCGCAAGGTCGAGGTGCTCAGCGAGGGCCCCTCGCGTAAGGACACGCAGATGGCGACCACGCGCACCCGGACCGGCAAGGTGGTGCATGTGGCGGGCACACATCGTGCGGGCTCCTTTCTCACCGTCGAGATCGGGACAGCTCACCCGCATCACCTCGTGGGGAGCCCTGTCTGACCCGGCTCTTGGCCTTGCTGGGGCCAACCGCAGCCGGCAAGACCGAGACATCCGTGCGCCTGGCGGAGCATTTCCAGGGAGAGATCTTCTCCGTCGACTCGATGCAGGTCTACCGGGGCATGGACATCGGGACCGCCAAACCTACGATGCTGGAACGGCGCGGCATCCCACATCACCTAATCGACGTCGCAGACCCCGGCGAAGAGTTCTCTGTCGCTCGATTTCGTCGGCTCGGCCGGGAGCTGCTGGCTGAATCCACAGCGTCGGTGGTGATCGTCACCGGCGGATCTGGTCTCCATTTCAGGGCTCTCGTGGATCCCCTGAGCTTCGCTCCCACCGACCCCGACCTCCGATCCGAGTTGGAGGCGACCGAGAGTGATGCCCTGGTAGAGGAGTTGCTGCATTTCGACCCGTCGGCCCGGACGATCGTCGATCTCGCCAACCAGCGACGCGTAGTCAGAGCGGTCGAGATCTACCGGCTGACCGGCGAGACGCCGAGCAGCAGGGCGGGCACGGCGGTGGCCGAAGACGTCCGCAGGTACGTGCCCGAGATCGAGTTCACAGCCGTCGGCGTTGACCCGGGTGGCGCGCTGGAGGAACGCGTCGACTTGCGTCTCGCCCGCATGCGCGCCTCAGGCCTGATAGACGAGGTGCGATCGCTATCGCCCGTGATTGGCCGCAATGCCAGGAACGCGGTCGGCTACAAGGAGATCCTCGAGGCGCTCTCCGGAGGAGTGAGCTTCGATGAGGCTTTCGTGAGAGCCGCGACGAACACGAAGAAGCTGGCGCGTAAGCAGCGCACGTGGTTTCAGCGTGATCCGCGGATACGCTGGATACCCTGGTTCGACGATCCTGACCAGCGGCTGCGGCGGATTTTGGAGGCTTTCGATTGAGCCGGTTCGAGTTCACCAAGATGCAGGCTCTAGGCAACGATTTCATCGTGCTCGAAGGGCCGGCGAAACCGGGGGTCGAGGATGTGCTCCGGCTCTGCGACCGACGCTTCGGAGTCGGTGCCGACGGCGTCTTGGTCGTGTCTCCAGGGTCTCCCATCGTGATGGATTACTGGAACGCCGACGGAAGCCCCGCAGAGATGTGCGGAAACGGGTTGCGGTGTGTAGCCCGATATGCCTACGACAAAGGTTGGGTCGATGGCCCCGATTTCACAGTCGACACACCGATCGGTCTCCGAGAGGTACGGGTGGGCACAGACCTGGTCGATGGGGAGATCGGGCCCACCCTCATCGAAGGTCAGGAGACCATCGATGGTCATGTCTACCGATTGGTCGACACCGGGAATCCTCACGCTGTGCGCGTTGTCGAGGACCCTGATGCGATCGATATGGCCCGAATCGGGCCCCTGGTGGCGCGGGAGGCGGGCTTTGACACCGGTTGCAACGTCGAGGTGATCTCGGTGACGGGAGACCGGGTGAAAATGAGGGTCTGGGAGCGGGGCGTGGGCGAGACGCTTGCTTGTGGCACGGGCATGGTGGCGGCCGCAGCCGTCGCCCTCGACGGAGCGGACGGCACGATCACGGTCGAGGTCCGCGGGGGAGAGGGTCAGGTCGAAATCGCGGATAAGAACGCCTGGTTGACCGGCCCGGCAAAGTACGTCTTCACCGGAGCGTTCGACTAGGGGTAGCGGCGAACGACGCCGACCACCTTCCCCACCAGCTCGACGCCATCCGTGTAGACCATCGGCTCGTAGGCGGGGTTCTCAGCCTCCAGAATGACCTTGCCGTCACGACGGCGGAGCCGCTTGACCGTTGCTTCCTCGCCATCGATGAGAGCGGCCACGATCTCGCCATCGCGGGCGTCCTTCTGGCTTCGTATCGCCACAAGGTCTCCTTCGAGGATGCCGGCATCGATCATCGAATCCCCCTTGACCTCCAACAGGAACACCGGATCGTTGCCGACCAGGTCGACTGGCAACGGCAGCACCTCTTCGACGTGTTCGGCGGCGAGAATCGGCGTGCCGGCAGCTATCCGGCCCAGCACCGGCACATCGCGGACCCGATCGTCACGCGGAGGTGCCATCACGACTGCTTCATCCACGATCATGATCGCCCTCGGTTTGGTGGGGTCTCGCTTGATCGCCCCGGCGCTGACCAGGGCCGAGAGGTGCGAATGCACTGTCGATGGAGAGGAGAGACCTATGGCCTCGCCAATCTCACGCACCGACGGGGGATAGCCCCGGGCGGCCACCGTCTGGCGTATGTAGTCGAGGACTTGCTGCTGGCGTTCCGTGAGCACCGTGACTCCTTCCGGGAGCTCTAGACCGACTCCGATGTCCTCAATCTAATCGAACAGGAGTTCGCTTCCAAACATCTGTTCGATTAGAAAGACACGAAGGAGGACGGACCTCTCGAACCCCCCGGGGGACCCGGCCCCTGGGACATCTGGCACTTGACACCGAACGTTTGTTCGATAGAGTGGCGAACGCACGTTCGGTTGACGGACTGCGTCCAGTAGCCCGCAAGGGCCCGATCAGGAGGAAGACCAAGATGCAGAAGGCAAACCTGCAGCTGTCCGTCCGGCTGTCACTGCTTCTCGCAGCCCTCTGCGTGGTCTTCCTCATGATCGGCGGTTCTGCTCAGGCGGATGAGCCGATGGCGGCGCCGGTCGAATACATCGTCGAATCAGGTGACACCCTCTGGGGCATTGCCATTGCCAACACTGGCCCCGATCAGGATGTGCGACGCCTCGTCGCCGATATCGCCCGGCTCAGCGAACTAGAAGGCGGCTCGATCTTTCCGGGACAGGTGTTGTTGATCCCGAGCACCTGAGCGTTACTCGCTCTTGGATGTTTACCCTGCGTACATGCTCTGCCCGGTTTGTGGCGCTCCCAGTACCCGTGTCGTCGACAGCCGTCCCGCCGAGGGTGGGCAGTCGATCCGGCGACGTCGAGAGTGTGAAGGCTGTGGCCAGCGTTTCACCACTTATGAGAGACTCGAGCCGCAGCTGATGGTCCGGAAGAGGAACGACCGTTTGGAGCCCTTCTCCGCAGCCAAGCTCGCGGCCGGGATCTCTGCTGCCCTGGCCGACCGACCGGTGTCGAACTCGACCATCCAGCGTCTGGTCGAGGAAGTCGAGGCATCTTTCAATGGCGCAGGGTCTCAGGTGACGTCCGAGGAGATCGGCCGCGAGGTTCTGGAGCGGCTTCGCGCCCTCGATGAGGTTGGATACTTGCGATTCGCCTCCGTCTACAAGGATTTTCAGGGCGCCGCCGACTTCGAGAAGGAGGTCGCGGCCCTGGAGTCAGCCGAGTAGGCGGGTGAGGTCCGTCCGCGCCTCCTCGATGAGGGCGGACACCGAGTCGGACACTTCCCCGATGTCAGTGAGCATCGCCTGTCGAACACCCAACAGGTCCGCCCTCAGTGTTCCCACGATCTCGACGGCGGCGGTGCGGTTGTCAGTGCGAATGGCATCCAGATATGCCGTTTGGGTCGTGTCGAGCCCAGTGCTGATGGTTTCCAATGCCGCACTCGCCTGAGCTGCGATGCCGGAGGGAAGTGCGGCACGAACTGACTCGAACCCGGCGCGCCATTCGGTGAATGCGTCGGTCGCCGTTGTGATGTCGGTCAGATCGGGGTCGGTTTCTAGCAGGGGCAGAGTGAGGGCAGGCTCCAAGGCGGTGCGGTATGCGGTGGCGTCGATTAGTCGACGTGAGGCGTCGATGGCCAGCCCGGCGGCATCGGCTGCCGTCGATCGATCATCGGAGGCGTCGGCGGGCAGATCCGCAGACGCGGCGAACATCGCCCGAGCCGTGTCGCCCATTGGGAGGAAAACCGATGCGTCTTGGTTGGCATCTGGAAGCCGATCCATGTCGAGGCCGTCCACGAGCGGAGCGACGTCATCGATGGCGATCGCGAGCGCTTCCGCCTGCGTCCGAACGTCGCCGAGCGCTGCTGCCGCGGAACTCGCCGGGGCCTGATAGAGCCAGTAGGCCACTCCGGCCACGGCCAAGATGATTGCCACGAGCGACAGAACCATCGGCCAGCGAAATCGGCGCCGGCCGAGGTGTTTGGTGCCGAAGGCGTCGGGTGTCCAGTCGAGCAGGGAAGGGGCATGCAACTCGGTTGTATCCCACATGTCCTTCACGAGCTCGCCCGTTGGCTCGCTGTGTGGGCTGTGGCGGCCAAGCGGCACCGTCACCAGAGCTGTGACCTGCGACCCGTTGGTCGGCGCCGCGGACTCATCGGAAGGCGCGATTGGGGGCGTGCTCCACGAGCGGGAAGGCGCGTCCAGAAACCCGAGGGATTCCATCGACGGGCTCCTCACGGTGCCGCGTCTCGATTGGGATGTGGCAGTCATCGGGAACACTCATTTACAGTCGTCAGGTCATCCCGCCCGATGCCCCGTGACTCCAGAATGCAAGCTAGTTTCATAAGACTCGATCCGGAAGTGGAAATTCCCTCGCGATCACATATCGGCGACGCGGCGGTAGATCTTCAGGCCAGATATGAAGTGATTTTGGAACCGGGGGAGAGGGCCTCGGTCCCCACCGGGCTCGCGGTAGCCATACCCGACGGGTTCGCCGGCCTGGTCGTGCCCCGCAGCGGTCACGCTCGACGTCTCGGGGTGGGTGTCGTCAACGGACCCGGGCTCATCGACTCGGGTTACCGCGGGGAGGTTTCGGTTCTCCTCATCAACCACGGATCCGAGAGGGTCAGGTTCTCCAAGGGCGAGCGGATCGCTCAGCTGGCGGTGGTCCCGATCCCAGATATCGAATGGGTGGAGGTGGAGAGGCTTGATGAGACCTCGAGGGGGTCGGGTGGCTTCGGATCGACCGGCTCGTGATGCTGTTTGGCTGGAATGGGCGCACAGTTAGAATGCGTTGCCCGTGCGGAAGTAGCTCAGTTGGCTAGAGCGCAACCTTGCCAAGGTTGAGGTCGCGGGTTCGAATCCCGTCTTCCGCTCCGACGACTCGAGTCGTCCGGTCTCGGCGACGTGGCCGAGTGGTTAGGCGCGGGTCTGCAAAACCCGTCACACCGGTTCGATTCCGGTCGTCGCCTCCAAGGAGGGAACTCGGGCCCTTAGCTCAGCCCGGCTAGAGCGCTTGCTCGACACGCAAGAGGTCAC
>JALDXP010000120.1:0-8064 GCA_032154885.1 Actinomycetota bacterium | reverse complement strand
CGCTACTCGCGCTCGGCGTAACCGGCGACTGCAGAGAGCATGAGGTGGGCCATGGCATCGAGGGTGAGGCCGTCCCGATCGGCCTCCGGGTCGACCTCGACGAAGTCGATCGAAGACACCTTGGGGTTGCGGGCACATCGGCGCACCCCCTCGGCTAGCTCGCGCACCGTGAGCCCTCCCGGCCTGGCCCCCGGGCAGGCGGGCGCGAAGGCGCGATCGAGCACGTCGATGTCGACGTCGACATGGACGACGTCGGTCTTCACCGCCACCACCGTCAGGGCGTCTTCCACCACAGACCCGATGCCGCGTTGTGAGACATCGTCGACGGTCAGAACCGTGATTCCCTGCTCGTCGCAATAGGCCCGGTACTCGGCGGAGTTGGCAAACGAGTGGATCCCGATCTGCGCCACGTTCTCACCGGGCAGACCGTCCTCGTCGATGAGCCCGCGCACCGGAGTCCCGTTGGTTGGACCGAGATCGAGGGTGCGAACGTCGTGATGGGCATCGAAGGTGATCAGCCCGATCCGGCTCCGGTCGGCGGACAGAGACCTGGCCAGAGGTCGGGTGATGGCGTTGTCGCCACCGAGGTAGATGCTCAGCGGGCCTCGGTTCAGCTTGGCGGCCAGGTCCTCG
This sequence comes from Actinomycetota bacterium, assembly GCA_032154885.1. Classification (GTDB taxonomy): domain Bacteria; phylum Actinomycetota; class Acidimicrobiia; order Spongiisociales; family ZC4RG35; genus JARDZU01. The sequence goes on along the minus strand of JALDXP010000120.1, from coordinate 7,431 downwards.
ACAATCTCCGGCATGCGATGCATATCGAGGTCGGAGACCGCCCAGTTGCCCTCGTCACGAACCGTGACACCACCGAAATCGACTCCCCATTCGCCATGGAAGGTGGAGAAACGGCTGAGCCGATCGCGGACCTCGAGCGGGCTCAGGTCGGCCCGCGACGGCGACAACGAGGCTCGCGACGAAGGCACACCTACCACCAGGATCTCCGGGTCGGGATGCTCCTGGGCGAGCCAGACATCGGCGCGCGGCCAGTGTGGGTCATTGATCGGCATTGGGGATCAGCGTATAGGTGCTCCGGTTGCGATCCCTAAACGATTTCAGAGCATCGGGATGTCGACACCCCGCTCCCGTGCCACGCGACGGGCAATGTCGTAGCCGGCGTCGGCATGACGCATGACCCCGGTGCCAGGATCGTTGGTGAGCACGCGCTCCACCCGCAGAGCGCCCTGCTCGGTGCCGTCGGCGACGACCTGAGCCCCGGCGTGGATCGAGTTCCCGATGCCGACGCCGCCCCCATGATGGACCGCCACCCAGGCCGCCCCGGAGGAGACATTGAGCATCGCATTGAGGATGGGCCAGTCGGCGATAGCGTCCGACCCGTCGGCCATCGCCTCCGTTTCGCGGTAGGGGGAGGCGACGGATCCCGAGTCGAGGTGATCCCGCCCGATGACAATCGGAGCCGAGATATCGCCTGCGGCGACCAGATCGTTGAAGCGGAGACCGGCCAGATGGCGCTCACCGTAGGAGAGCCAGCAGATCCGGGCGGGGAGACCTTGGAAATGGACCTTCTCGGCTGCCATCCGCATCCAGCGATGGAGTGAGTCGTTGTCGGGGAACAACTCGGCGATGGCCCGGTCGGTGACCGCGATGTCGGCCGGATCGCCGCTCAGGGCCACCCATCTGAACGGCCCCGAGCCCTCACAGAAGAGGGGCCGGATGTAGGCCGGGACGAAACCGGGATAGGAGAAAGCGTCGGCGAATCCGGCGGTGGCCGCCTCGCCCCTCAGGTTGTTGCCGTAGTCGAATGTCTCGACACCCCCGGATTGAAAGCCGACCATCGCCTCGCAGTGAGCCGCCATCGATTCCCGGGCCGACTTGATATAGGTATCGGGGTCGTCCTCACGGAGCCGGCGGGCTTCGTCCACGTCGTATCCGATCGGGATGTACCCGTACAGCGGGTCGTGTGCCGAGGTCTGGTCCGTCACGATGTCGATGTCGATATCCATTTCGAGCAATCGGGGGAACAGATCTGCGGCATTGCCGAGCAGGCCGATGGAAACAGCCTCGCGATTTCGTTTCGCCTCGAGGGCGCGGGCCACCGCCACCGCGGTCTCCTCGTAGCTCTCGTCGAGGTAGCCGGTCTCCAACCTGCGTTCGATCCGCTGGGGGTCAATCTCGACACATAGGGCGACGCCGCCGTTCATGGTGACGGCAAGCGGTTGGGCGCCCCCCATGCCTCCGAGCCCGGCGGTGAGGGTGAGTGTGCCGGCCAAGGTGCCGCCGAAGCGCTGTTCCGCGATGGCGGCGAAGGTCTGATAGGTCCCCTGGAGGATGCCCTGGGTGCCGATGTATATCCAGGACCCGGCAGTCATCTGCCCGTACATGGTCAGACCTGCCGCCTCCAGCTCCCAGAATTGCTCCAGGGTCGCCCACCGTGGGACGAGGAGGCTGTTGGCGATGAGCACCCGGGGCGCCATCTCATGGGTTTGGAACACTCCGACGGGCTTTCCCGATTGGACCAGGAGCGTTTCGTCGTTCTTCAACCGCTCGAGGGTTCGAACGATGGCATGCAGCGACCCCAGGTCGCGGGCTGCCTTGCCCCGGCCGCCGTAGACGATCAGCTGCTCCGGGTCCTCGGCGACGTCAGGGTCGAGGTTGTTGAGGAGACAGCGCAGCGCAGCCTCCTGGAGCCAGCCGTTGGTGTTGAGCCGGGCCCCACGGGGAGAATGGAGGGGGAAGGACAGGTCGAGCATGAGCGGCCCGAGCCTATCGGCGCCAGCCTCCGATCAACCGGCCGGCACGGTGGCCGCTATTTGCGTAGCAACCCGTCGAGACGGCGGGAGGCGATGCGAGCTCCGATCAGACCCATCACCAGCAGGTAGGCGATGTGGCCGGCCACTGACCAGTCCACGACGCCCAGCGAGAAGGCGCGGAGCAACTCGTTCCCTTGATAGAGCGGTGACAATCGGACGAGCTGCTGGAGGGCCGGGGGATAGGTATCGAGGGGGTAAAACGTGGCGGAGAACAGGAACAGCGGCATCGTCACCAGGGAGACCAGGTCGAAGTCCTGCCACGAGCGCATAAAGGTGGTGGCCGCGAGACCAACCGATCCGAAGGCGAACCCGATGAGAACCGCTCCTGGAATGGTGAGGATCGCCCACCAGTTGGTGGTGAGGCCCATGATCACCATCACGACGAGGAAGGCGATGGCGTACAGGGCGCCACGGAGCAGCGCCCATCCGATCTCGCCGATGGCGATGTCGCGCGGTCCCATCGGGGTGGTGAGGATCCCGTCGTAGACCTTGTCGAACTTGAGCCGGAAAAAGATGTTGAACGTGGTCTCGAGCACCGTCCCGTTCATCGCCGATGCCGCCATCAACGCCGGGGCAACGAATGCTGTGTAGTCAACAGTGACGCCGCCGGGCAGGGTCACGTCGCCGACGAGGGACCCGATGCCAATCCCGATCGAGAAGAGGTAGAAGACCGGCTCGAAGAAGCCGGTGATCACGACCTTCCACACCCGCCGGTAGACCAGGTAGTTCCTCTCCCAGATCCGCTGCGCCCGAAATGGCGTCATCCGGCCCGGCGGAGTCAGACGCGAAGGCGCAGAGACACTCATGGCTTGAGCCTCCGGTCCAGCCAGCGCGAGCCGAGGACGATGCCGGCGGAGGCCATCGCCACCAGGTAGACGACATTGACCCAGATCGGAAGCGGGGTGACGATCGACGCATCGGCCCCGGGCACGGCGATCTTGCGGACGAGCTCGACACCATGGAACAGAGGGGTGAAATAGGCGACCACCTGCAGCGGATCGGGCAGTTGGCTGATGGGGAAGAAGGTCCCCGAGAACAAGAACAGCGGGATGATCCCAAACCGGAACAGAGTGGAGAGGCTCACTTCGTTCTCTCGAGTCACCGTGAACGCGGTGACGGTGGCCTGGAATGCCAGTCCGGTGAGGACCGCCGGTGGGACCGCCAGGAGGGCCGGGCCGAGGTCGAGCGCTCCGAACGCCACCGAGACGAGGGCGAACACCGTCAGGACGAAGGTGAGCCGGATCGAGCCCCAGATCATCATGCCCCTCACGATGTCGGTCGGGGAGAGGGGGGTCGTGATCGCACCGTGGAACCCCTTGCGCCATTTGATCCCCGCCATCACCGGGAAGGCTCCCTCGCCGGCCGACGTCTGCATCGCCGTTGCCGCCATCAGGCCGGTGGCGACGAAGGTCAGGTAGGGGACTCCGAGGTCGTCGGTGGATGAGTCGACCAGAGTCCCCAAGCCCAATCCCATCGCCGACAGGAACAGCACCGGGTTCACAAAACTGGAGATCACCGTCCCACGCCAGACGCGTCGGTAGCCAATGGCTTCCGACTCCACCCACCGCCATGACCGGGTCAGGCTGGTCATCAGTCGATGAGCCTGCGGCCGGTGAGCTTGAGGAACACGTCTTCCAGACTCGACCTGCGCACGAGCACCTGTTCGGGATGGATGCCGCGCTCGGTCAGCTGATGCTGGGTGTCCTCGGCGTCGTCGGTGTAGACGATCACCCGGTCGGCCAGGATCTCGGTGTTGCCTTCCAGCCAATCGAGTCTGCTCGCAATTGCACCCATGAGCTCTTCGGAGAAGCGAAGCTCAACCACTTCCCGGGGGGCGTACTGCGCGATGAGCTGCCGCGGCGAGCCTTCCGCCACGATCTTGCCCTTGTCCATGACCACCAGGCGGTCACAGAGCTGCTCTGCTTCGTCCATGTAGTGGGTTGTGATGATGAGGGTCGCCCCTTCCTTCTTCAGGCGATAGAGCCGGTCCCAGAGGAGATGACGGGCCTGGGGATCGAGGCCCGTGGTCGGCTCGTCGAGGATGACGAGATCCGGGTCGTTGATCAGGGCTCGTGCGATGGTCAGACGCCGCTTCATCCCTCCCGAGAGCGGTTCGACCGGCGAGTCGGCCCGATCGGTCAGCTGGGCGAACTCGAGCAGATCGACGATTCGCGCCTTGATGTCTGCGCGGTGCATGTCGTGGTATCGCCCGTAGACGTAGAGGTTCTCCGAGACGGTGAGCTCGACGTCGAGATTGTCTTCCTGAGGGACGACGCCGAGGTGTTGTCGGATCTGGCGGCCCTGGGCGTCGGGATCCAGTCCGAAGACCGTGAGCTTGCCTTCTGTGATCGGGCTCACCGTCGTGATCATCTTCATCGTCGAGGTCTTCCCTGCCCCGTTGGGACCAAGGAAGCCGAATGCTTCGCCCTTGGCGATGTCGAAGTCGACGGCGTCGACGGCGACGAAGTCGCCGAATCTCTTGGTGAGGCCGCGGGCCTGGACGAGCGGTTCAGCCATGACCACTCGACGCTAGTGGTGGTCCGATCGTGTCAGGCCCGGAATTCCGGCGGTCAGTAGTGCTCGTATCTGACCACGGCCTCGGCCGGCTTCCGTCCCCCGAATCGACTCGGCGGCGTGCCCGTCGTTGGGTACCCCAGGGCGACGGCGTACCGCGCCTCGACCCCATCGGGAGCACCCAGGTAGTCCCGTGCATCGGCGGATCGATGGAGGGTGATCGGACAGGAGGCGACGCCGATTGTCTTCGCCGCGAGCATGATGTTCTGGGCTGCTCGCCCGATGTCGAACAGGTTCCCGCCGTCCTCCTTGACCAGCACGATGGTCGCGGCCGAGGCTCGGATTGGGTCGGTGTAGTCGCCGTGCTCGGCGAGACCCTGAAGTCGATCGCCGGTCACGACGATGAACGACCAGTCCTGCCGGTTCTTCGAGCTACCGGTCCATCGTGCCGCCTCGAGGATCGCGGCCAGGTCGTTGTCGCTGAGCGGGTCGGGCTTGAAGTCACGGATGGCACGGAGCTTCACGATGAGGTCGTAGGAATCGGTCATTAGCGGCGAGGTTAGGTCAGCGGGGATACAGGATCATCTGGGTGCACCGAAACAGAGCGATCTTCTTCGCTGTGTCCTCGGCGGTGACCACGACATCCCAGACCTGGGTGGTCCGCCCCCCATGGGCCAGGGTCCCGTCGGACCGGAGGGCTCCATCCAATTGGGTGCCCAGGTGATTCGACTTGAGCTCGATCGTGGTGAACCCGATGGCGCCGATGGGGAGGTTGGCAACGCACCCATATCCGGCGGTGGTGTCGGCCAGCGCCACGACCGAAGCGGCATGGAGGTAGCCGTTCGAGGCGAGATGACGCTCGCCGATCTCCATGCGCATGCTCGACGCGCCTTCGGTGATCTCGAGCAGCTCGATCCCGAGGAGACCAGGGAGTCGGGGCGCGCCGAGTTGCTCCAGGGCCTGGGACAACTCCTGACGGTCCTCTGGAAAAGGCGGGATTTCTGGCATGGGCGGCGACGTTACCGATGCGGTGACGACGGGCATGATCGGATAGGTTGACGCGATGCCGACTCCCCACATCTCTGCCGAGAAGGGCGATTTCGCCCCGTCGATCCTGCTCCCGGGTGACCCGCTGCGGGCGCAGCACATCGCCCAGACTTTTCTCGACGATGCGAAGCTGGTCAACGAGGTGCGCAACATGCTGGGTTACACCGGCACCTACGAGGGCATCCCGGTGTCGGTGATGGGCACCGGCATGGGCATCCCCTCGGCTTCGATCTATGCCACCGAGCTGATCACCGTGTATGGCGTGGAGCGTCTCATCCGGGTCGGGTCGTGTGGGGGCATCCTGCCATCGGTCGCGCTACGCGATGTGATCGTCGCCATCGGAGCGTGCACCGACTCGGGGGTGAATCGGGCCCGTTACGGGGGATTCGATTTCGCCGCCACTGCAGATTTCGATCTGCTCCGAGCGGCGGTGGATGCGGCTGCGGCTCGGGGCATCGCGGTCAAGGTGGGCAACGTCCACTCCGCCGACACCTTCTACAACCCCGACGAGAATGCATTCAACCGGATGATGTCCATGGGCGTGCTCGCGGTGGAGATGGAGGCGGCCGGTCTCTACGGCGTGGCTGCCGAGAAGGGTGGTCGGGCCCTCACCATCGCGACCGTGTCTGACCACGTACGCACCGGTGAGGCGACGACATCCGAGGAGCGGGAGCAGACCTTCGACGAGATGGTGGTCATTGCTCTCGAAACGGTCAGGGCCGACGTCGGCTGAATCCGCACTGGCCTGACATGTCTGTAGACCGCGGGGCGGCCCGCCAGGGGGTCATCGATGCTTTGCCGTTGTTCGTGCCGGCCATCCCGTTCGCGTTGGTGATAGGTCTCGCCATCACCGAATCCGGGATGAATCCCTTCGTCGGATGGTCCGGCGCCTGGCTGATCTTTGGTGGGGCGGCCCAGCTGACCCTGGTCACATTGTTGGGAACGGGCGTGGCCGTGGCGGCTGCGGTGGGCACCGCTCTCGTGGTCAATGCCCGTCATCTGATGTACTCGGCTGCCCTCGCCCCCACCTTCCAGAGCCAGCCGCGCTGGTTCCGATGGCTCGGTCCCTATCTCCTCATCGATCAGCTCTTTGCGCTCACCACGGTTCGAGCTCCCGATGAGGACCCGGACACCTTTCGCAGTTACTACCTCGCTGCGGGCGCCACTTTCTGGGCTCTGTGGCTGACCGTCGTCGCCTTCGGGCTCTTGCTCGGGCCGGTGGTCCCCGAGGAGTGGAACCTCGAGTTCGCCATACCGATCCTCTTCATCGGCCTGCTCGTGCTGGGGATCGAACACTGGCCTGAGATGGTGGCAGCCTTGGTGGGCGCCGGTGTCACCTATCTGGCCGCCGACCTACCCAACCGGACCGGCCTGCTCGTGGGAGCCTTCGTCGGGATGATCGCCGGCTTTGCCGCCGAAAGGCTTCGCCGTGAGTGACTTCCTGGCGACGGTGGTGGTGGGTTTCGGGACTTATGTCTTCCGAGCCGTGTTCATCGTGGTGCTGGCCAAGCGGCGGATCCCCGAGGTTGTGCTCGTAGCCCTCAAGTATGTGGGCCCGGCGGTTCTGGGTGCCTTGATCGTCGCCCTGCTCACCGATCCCGAGGGCAATGTCCAGATCGGGGTCCCCGAGGTCTCAGCGTTCATCGCCGGGGGTTTCGTCGCGCATCGCACCCGAAGCCACATCTGGACGCTCTTCGCGGGGATGGCGGTGTACTGGGTGGTGCGAGCCTTCGTCTAGAGGGCGCGAAGAAGATTCTCTGTACGGCAGGCGACGCGTAACCACTCCTCACTACTTTGGGTCTGAGAAGCGATGCCGACCTCCGGCATCGAGAAATTG
>JALDXP010000119.1:0-8066 GCA_032154885.1 Actinomycetota bacterium | reverse complement strand
CTCCTCGCCGACCTGGCCAAAGAGGGTTTTGCACGGGCCCGGGTCGATGGCGAGGTCAGGGAACTGACAGAGGAGATCAAGCTCGATCGCTATCACCAGCACACCATCGAGGTCGTGGTCGATCGTCTGGTCCGCAAGGATGGGATGGAGCAACGGCTGACCCAGTCGCTCGAGACTGCCCTCACGCTCACCGACGGCACCGCCGACATCGAGATCGTCGATGGCCCGACACTGACGTTCTCCCAACACCTCTCCTGTCCGAAATGCGGTCTTTCCTTCGAGGACCTGCAGCCCCGCAACTTCTCCTTCAACAGCCCATACGGAGCTTGCACGGTGTGCTCGGGGATCGGCACCAGGTATCAGGTCGACGCGGAGCTGGTGATTGCAGACCCGGGCTTGTCACTCGGTGAGGGCGTGATCCCGATGTGGTCCTCGAACCGGATGCGCTACTACCACCGCCTGCTGACCGGGCTCGGCGAGGTGTTCGGCTTCTCGATGGACACCGCATGGAAGGACCTGCCCGAGGACATCCAGCAGAAGATCCTCTACGGCACCGGTCAGGACAAGATCACCATCAAGTACACCAACCGTTTCGGTCGCAAGAGACAGTGGCAGGCGACCTTCGAAGGGGCCATCCCTTTCCTCAACCGTCGTCATGAGTCGGCCGAGAGTGAGTCGGCGCGGGAGTACTACCAGGAGTACATGGCCGAGGTTCCATGTGAGGCGTGCGGCGGAGGCCGGCTCAATCCCATCTCCCTTGCCGTCACGATCGCCGATCACAACATCGCCGAAGTCTCAGATCTCGCTCTCGGCCAGGCCAAGGATTTCTTCGAAGATCTCGAGCTCAGCGACCGAGAGCGAGCCATCGCCGAGCGCGTGCTCAAGGAGGTCAAGGCGAGGATCCAGTTCCTCCTCGATGTGGGGCTCGACTATCTGTCGCTGAGCCGATCGGCAGCGACCCTGGCCGGGGGAGAAGCGCAACGAATCAGGCTGGCCACCCAGATCGGGTCCGGTCTCGTCGGCGTCCTCTACATCCTCGATGAGCCAAGCATCGGGCTGCACCAGCGGGACAACCAGCGGCTCATCGAGACCCTGCTCCGGCTACGAGACCTGGGCAACACGTTGATCGTCGTCGAGCACGACGAGGACACCATCCGGGTGGCGGACCATATCGTCGACATCGGCCCGGGAGCCGGAGAGCACGGGGGTCACGTCGTCGCCGAGGGCACGCTGGCCAACATCACCGCCGAGCCCGACTCGATCACCGGGGACTATTTGGCCGGGCGTCGTCAGATCCCGGTCCCGTTCATCCGGAGGCAGGGAAACGGTGAGGAGATCACGATCCGGGGCGCCACCGAGAACAATCTTCAGGGGATCGACGTCGCCTTTCCGCTCGGGATGTTCACCGCGGTCACCGGGGTGTCCGGATCGGGGAAATCCACCCTGATCGAAGAGATCCTGTGGAAGACATTGGCCAATCGGGTGAATCGCGCCAGAGTGGTGCCTGGGCGGCACAAGAAGATCGAGGGGATCGAGCACATCGACAAGGTGATCGACATCGATCAGTCCCCGATCGGGCGCACTCCAAGGTCCAACCCGGCCACCTATACCAAGCTGTTCGACCAGATCAGGTCTCTCTTCGCCCAAACGCCCGAAGCGAGAGCGCGTGGGTACAAACCGGGGCGATTTTCTTTCAACGTCAAGGGCGGTCGGTGTGAGGCATGCGCCGGCGACGGCACGATCAAGATCGAGATGCATTTCCTGCCCGACGTCTATGTGCCCTGCGAGGTGTGTGGCGGTCGGCGTTACAACCGGGAGACGCTGGAGATCCTGTGGAAGGGCCACGACATCTCGGATGTCCTCGAGATGTCGGTCGAAGAAGCCCTCGGGTTCTTCGAGAACCAGCCCAAGATCGTCCGAGTCCTGCAGACGTTGTATGACGTCGGTCTCGGCTATGTCAGGTTGGGTCAGCCGGCGACGACCCTGTCCGGCGGCGAGGCGCAGCGGATCAAGCTCTCTTCAGAGCTGGGACGGCGCTCGACCGGACGAACCTTTTACATCCTCGACGAACCGACCACCGGGCTCCATTTCGAGGACATCCGGAAGCTTCTCCAGGTTCTGCAGCGTCTGGTCGATGCCGGCAACACCGTTGTCGTGATCGAGCACAACCTCGACGTCATCAAGTCTGTCGACCATGTCATCGACCTGGGACCGGAGGGGGGAAGCGGTGGGGGACGGGTGCTTGCTATCGGCACTCCCGAAGAGGTCGCCCAGGTGGGGGAGAGCTACACCGGAAAATTCCTCCGGGAACTCGTTGGGGGCTGACCCCAACCTGCCGATGTTCAATCAAGATGTTCTTCAACTCGCTCGCGTTCGCCCTTTTCCTTCCCACGGTGGTGGGTCTTTATTGGGCGTTTCCACGGCGTTGGAGAGTCCCACTCCTTCTGATCGCCTCATACGTTTTCTACGGCTGGTGGGACGTCAGGTTCCTCGCCTTGATCATGCTCTCCACCGTTGTCGATTGGTTCGTATCGAAGCGACTCGGGGCCATGCCAGACGGGGCACGGCGGCGGCGCTGGCTGTGGATCAGCCTCGTCGGCAACCTCGGGATGCTCGCGTTTTTCAAGTACTGGAACTTCTTCACCGATTCAGCAGCCAACCTTCTGACCTCGCTGGGTCTGGAGCCCAACCTCCCGATGTTGCGGATCATCCTCCCCGTCGGTATCTCGTTCTACACATTCCAAACACTGTCTTACGTGATCGACGTCTACCGACGAGATCTCGAGCCTGAACCCAGCCTGGTTCAGTTCGCCCTATTCGTGTCTTTCTTCCCTCAACTGGTTGCAGGACCGATCGAGAGGGCGAAACACCTGCTGCCGCAGCTGCGGAACCTGCCCACATCGATGCGTCAGATCGACTGGGCCGGTTCGGCATTGCTCATCCTTCGAGGCTTGTTTCGCAAGGTTGTTATCGCCGACAGCGTCGCCCCACTGGTCAACGAGGTGTTTGCGAAACCAGGTACCTATGGGAGTGTCACCGTGGCTGTTGGGGTCATCGCTTTCTCCCTCCAGATCTATGGGGACTTCGCCGGGTATACCGATATGGCCCGGGGCACTGCTCGCCTGTTCAACGTGGACCTGATGGCGAACTTCAAGGCGCCGTACTTGTCCAAGGGGTTCAGTGAGTTCTGGCGTCGCTGGCACATCTCCTTGTCAACATGGCTGCGCGACTATCTCTACGTCCCGCTCGGCGGGAACCGTGGTACGCGTTGGGAGACCTATCGGAATCTGCTGCTAACGATGCTCCTCGGCGGGCTATGGCACGGGGCGGCATGGGGTTTCGTCGTTTGGGGCGCCCTGCACGGGGCATACCTGGTGATCGAACGTTGGATTTCCCGCGACCGTAAGGGCGCACGGGGGTCGGTCTCACTGCCGGTGTTGTTGGTATTCGGGATCGTGACCCTCACCTGGATTCCATTCAGGGCGCCGACCCTGGCCCAGGCGTGGGAGGTCATTCAAGCTCTGTTCGGTCCTGTGGCTGGGACCCAATTGGTCGCGGCCCCGTTGGTGGTTGGTTTGATGGGATTGCTCACGATCGTGATCGACAAGGCCGACCTCAGAGGACAGGTCAACCCTGTGGGTGACGCCCCCTCACTGGTCAGGGGTATCGCCTATGGCGGGGCATTGGTCACCGCAATCTTGTTCGCTTCCGTCACCGCCGTTCCGTTCATCTACTTCCAGTTCTGAAATGAGATCAAGACGCAAACTCGCTTGGGTGACAATCGGTGTGATCCTCACCCTTGCCATGGCCGAGGGTGGTTTGCGGGCCTTTGGAGATAGGTTGCCCATCAGGACCGATTGGCCGACTGTCGAGACAGGTGTCAAGTACGAGCTCTTGCGTGAGCTGTCTGAGGCCGATGTCGTGTTCCTTGGCTCGAGCATCACCGAAGCGGCGGTCGACCCGACTGAGTTTGTCGACGCGTCGGGAGTGGGTAGCGCCTTCAACTCCGGGATACCGTTTTCAAGCCCGTTTTCGAACGAATGGTGGCTGAACGAGGTCGTGCTCGAGAATGTCGAGCCCAAGCTCGTGGTGATCGGATTGACTGCCTGGTCGGGGGGTAGCGGGGCAGAACGTGATCCGCTCCTCCCGGGCCTGCGAATAGCACTCGATTCAGGGGATGATGCGCCGTTGGCGCTGCTCAGGCAGGCCGGCGTCCTGTCTGAATGGGACAGGAGAATGGCGGATGAGACAGCGCGGGCTTACCTGACAAATCTGGGTCACCAAACTGGCTACTACGAGAGATCGATCGACGACGCAACGCCTCTCGACCTACCGACAGGGCCGAGGGAGATGCCCGAGGACGAAGCTGCCGCCGTGGGCCGGATGATCGACACATTGAATAAACGCGGAATCGACGCGATCGTCCTTATCGAGCCCGGTCGCTATCCCGGGGACCACGGGACAATCGACTACCAGCGGTATATCGCGTCCGTTCTTCGACATGAGACAGAGTGGGGGGTCCCTGTATTGGATACCTTCAACCAAGAGTGGGACAGGTCATTGTTTGCAGATCTGGCCCATTTCAACAGGCTGGGGACGGACTCTTACACCGCCTACATGGCGCGAACAATCACCGGGCTGCAGACAGCCGAAGATCATCCTGCAAACTTTGGGTGACGTGGTCTCACGTACGTGAGGCTGGGTCATCGCGTGACGACCTGTCGGATAGCGAGGCACAGGGGACCGTCGGCGGATCAGAGGCCGATGGAGTCGGGCAGGTCTCCGAGGGATTCATCGGCCTGAACCTCGAAAGGTGGCCGTCCCCAACCGAGGGCGATCAGGACCATCAGAGGAGCGAAAACTCGCGCAGCGTTGTTGCCGATGTCCCAGACCCAGTTCGAGGAGATGAGCGCCAACCCTGACCATCCCAGAATCGGCCACATCAGCCAGCCTCGTCTGATCAGGGCGAATGCGATGCCGGCGGCGACACTGATCAGAGCGAACAGGAGGTAGAACCAGTCCTGACCGGAGAGGGTCGGCCAGTTCGACGAGGCGTTGACCAGCCCCACGAACGGCAAAGTGAAGTTGTCCCTGGCAGCAAATCCCTGGCCCATGGCCATATTGAGCCATGTCATCCAGGCCAGCAGGACCAATAGCGGCAACGCCAACAGGGCCCAGCGGCGACGATCCCGGCTCAGTGCAAGCCCAGCAGGAGTCACCAGATACACGTCTTTGGCGAGGACAGATAGAGCGAAGGGAATCTCGGCCTTGCTCCTTCGGGCCGCCAGCAACGCAAGACCGACACACATGAGAGCCAGCGCAGGGGTGTCCGATGTCAGCAAGCGAACCGAGAGCCACACTCCCGGATTGAGGACGACACTCAATGCGAGCCACTCGGGCGACCCGGTTCGGACTGCGGCGGCACCCACGCATCCCGCGGCCAGACCAGTCGCCGCGACCGTGAGTGCGATCATCCCATAAAGAAGGGCATGACCTTCGAGGAGGCCGAATCCTGAAGCAAGGAGGGGAAAGAGGATACGTCGATAGCGATAGGAGGCATGATCGAGCAAGGGGCCGACCTGGTCGCCATTCAGATCGAGCCCGATGGCGTAGTAGATCTGTCCGTCGTGTCCGGCACCCGGAGCGAGTGGGACGAGACCAAGCTGCTCTTCTATCAACGGGCGCAAGGAGCTGGACTCACCGACCTGAAGCAGACCTTCGGGGCCACTGACGGCCGCGGCCTGTGAAACAATCAACATGGCTGCGACGACCGAGCCAACGGCGGCCCACTTGAGGAACGCGGCTCGCGCATTCACACCCCCAAGTTTTCCATCAACCAGGTCGACATCGAAGCTTTACCGTCCGTCAGCCCTGCCGATATAGCCTGATACCGCTTTGGAAGGATCTGACGTGTTTGATATGCGCCGTTCGGCGTTTGGTGGCTTCAGGGAGCTGGAGGGGAAGCACGCCGTGGTAATGGGAGGCGCAGGCTTTCTCGGATCACATGTGTGCACCTGGCTGGTCTATTCCGGCGCCCAAGTCACTTGTATCGACAACTTGATCACCGGGAACGCCCAGAACGTCTCTCATCTGATGGGCGACAGGAAGTTCCGCCTTATCGACTATGACGTAACCGACTATCTCCACGTTCCGGGCGACGTCGACTATGTACTGAATTTCGCTTCACCGGCCTCACCGGTCGATTACCTGAAGTGGCCGATCCACACCCTCAAGGTCGGTGCGTTCGGAACCCACAAGGGCCTCGGTCTTGCTCATCACAAGGGAGCGAAGTTCTTCCTGGCATCTACCTCCGAGGTGTACGGGGATCCTCTGGTCAACCCCCAGCCCGAGACCTACTGGGGCAACGTCAACCCGATCGGGCCCAGGGGGGTCTACGACGAGGCAAAACGCTTCGCCGAGGCCATGACCCTCGCCTATAACCGGGAGCACGGTGTCGACACAAGGATCGTCCGGATCTTCAACACCTACGGCCCTCGGATGCGCGCCGACGACGGTCGAGCGGTTCCCGCCTTCTTCAAGGCGGCCCTGCAGAACCGGCCGCTGCCGGTGTTCGGCGACGGCTCGCAGACCCGCTCCCTTTGCTACGTAGATGACGAGGTAGAGGGCATTCTCCGCCTCCTGCTTTCCGATGAGACCGGCCCGGTGAACATCGGGAATCCCGAAGAGGTGACGATGTTGGAACTGGCCGAGACGGTGCAGGACGTCGTTGGGAACCACCCCGGGATCGAGTTCCACGCCCGACCGACCGACGATCCCATGGTCCGGCGGCCAGACACCACCAAGGCGGAGTTGGTCCTCGGCTGGAAGGCCCAGATCTCGTTGCGCGAAGGCCTCGGACGGACACTGCCCTGGTTCAAGGACGTCCTCAGCGACTGAGGGACGTCTTGACGGCGCTGTTCCGAAAGGCACAGTGGGATCGTGCCATCGGAAGCTGCTCGTCTCGATCTCTACAATGGCCTCAGCGAGCTCCTCGGACTGGAGCGAGCGGAGACGCTGATGGCATCATTGCCCAACTTCGGCCCCAACGATGTGGCCACGAGCGCCGACGTCGGGGTGCTGCTGCAGGCGCGGATGGACGGTCTCGAGACTCCGATGATCTCGTTCGAGTCAGTCGTCGTCGCCTTGGGTCACCGTCTCGACAAGATGTTCCTCGCGATGCTGGCAGGACTGTCCGCGATCGTGGCCGCCCTGTTCGGTGTGATCATCGCCGTCTGACAAGGTCGCCTGCATCATCGTCGAGCGACGAACATGGACCGATGTCGTGGTCAGATCTGTCCGATTGGTGGGTCACCGAGATCGAAGACGACCCCGCCTACGAGGCGGTGGTCAACCCGATGCTCCTCGACGTCCTACAGCCTGAAGCTGGGCGGAGATATCTCGACCTCGCATGTGGCGAAGGGCGCGTCATGAGGGCTCTGAAGGAATCAGGAGCGGCCATACACGGCGTCGACCTCACACTCGCCCTTGCCAGACGAGCCGCCGATTCGGGACCGGTCGTCCTCGGACGCCTACCCGATCTCGACTTCCTCCGCGACGATTCATACGACGGGGCATTTTGTGTCTTGGCGCTCGAGCACATTGAGGACGAACGACGGCTATTTGCGGAAGTCGCACGGGCGGTTCGGCCCGGCGGGATCTTCGCACTGGTGATCAATCACCCGTTTCGGACGGCCCCCGAGGCCACTCCGATCTCCGATTCCGACGGTGAGACTCTCTGGCGACCGGGCGACTACTTCTCCTCGGGGACCACATTGGAACCGGCGGGCGAGGGGCAGATGCTCTTCCACCATCGGACTACATCCAGAATCCTCGAGTCGGCGGCAGCCGTGGGTTGGTACTTGGAGCGATTCGTCGAGGCTCCCCACCACGAGCTGGATGACCAGGCGGGCATCCCGAGACTGCTGGCTTGCCGTTGGCGCCTCCTACCCTGAGAAGGCGTGTTCGACCGACCAAAACCATCGGAGATACCTGACCAACCCGGCGCCTACATCTTCCGTGACAAGCACGGGAAAGTGATCTACGTCGGCAAGGCCGAGAGTCTGCGC
>JALDXP010000118.1:0-8157 GCA_032154885.1 Actinomycetota bacterium | reverse complement strand
GTCTTCGTCGAGCCCGGTGCCTTCGTCAACATGTTCATGGGAATCGGTTTGCTCAAGGTCAAGGGCCTGTATCGAAAGCTGCGCAAGCTCAGTCTCCGCCACGGCGGGGTGATCGTCTTCTTCGACGAAGCCGACTCGCTGGGGTCGAGAGGGCAGATGGGGTCGCCGACTGGCCAGCTCGGTGCAGCGGCGATGTCGTACGGGGGCTTCTCTTGCAATGGGTTCAACTATTTGACGCCGCAGACTCAGGACATGCTGACCAACCACTGGGCCGGCGAGGAGGCGAGGGCCGTCGAAGAGCCAACACCCGGGTTCGTCGACCGCATCATCATGGGCGGGATGGGGGGCGGCGGAGGGATGGGTGTGCTCCAGGCGCTGCTCACCGAGATGAACGGGTTGGCCAAGCCACGCGGGATCACCAACAAGTTTCGCAAGCTGCTCGGGTTCCGGGCGAAGCCACCTCCCAAGTACCGCCTCCTCCACATCATGGCGACCAACATGCCGAACGCCCTCGATGAGGCGATGCTTCGCCCCGGTCGGATCGACCGGATCTACAAGATGGGTTATCCCTCCAAGGAGGGGCGCAAGCAGACCATCGTCGGGTATCTCAACAAGGTGGAGCATCATCTCACCGAGGACGAGATCGAGCGGCTCGCCACCGTCACGCCGATGTATTCCGGGGCCAAGATCAAGGACATGGTCAACGAGGCCCTCATCATCGCCGTCAGGGACGACCGCGAGGCGATCGAGTGGAAGGACATCTGGAAGGCCAAGTCCCTCAAAGAGCTTGGACCCCCGGAGGACGTCGATTACATCCAGCGGGAGCGCCATGCCGTGGCCATCCACGAGGCCTGCCACGCCGTGACCGCACACCTTCTCGGCGCCCATCGCCGGATAGACATGGTGTCGATCGAGAAGAGAGCCTCCACGCTGGGCATGGTCAAGTCAATGGGACAGGAGGAGAGGTTCACTCAGTGGCGCTCGGAGATGGAGACCGACATCATGGTCTCACTCGCTTCGCTCGCAGGTGAGCGTTTGTTCTTCGCCGGGGACAACAGCTCGGGAGTCTCTGGCGATCTGTCTTCTGCCTCGACCGTGGCGGCTCTGATGGAAGGGTCGTTCGGGATGGGGTCGGGTCTGGCTTCGGCGATGAACACTCGCGAGTCGGGGATGGGTGGGCAGGCGAGCCCGGTGTCGATCGCGCTCCGTGAGCAGCGCGCCGAGATCGAAGCCAGCCTCGAGGTTCTCTACGAGAGGGTGAACGAACTGCTCGAGGCGAATCAGGACAAGATTCTCGAACTGGCAGCCGTACTCGAGGAGAAGAAGACGATCTCTGGCGACGAGGTGGCCGAGATCATGGAGAGTGCTCCTGGCTCGCAGACCATGCGCGAGCCGACTGGATGGCAGGCGGTGTCCGACGAGGTGGCCGGCGAGCGCCAGCGTGTCGCCCTGGAGCGCTCCGGACGCGAAGTGGCGTCGACCACCAACAACCCACAGACGATCGAAGGGGAGTAAGGGCTACGCGACGCTCCAGCCTGGTTCGCCGACCCGGCTGAAATCGCAATTCTCAGCCAGAACCTGCAGGTCCCCGGTCAGGGTGACGTCGTCCAGGACGAGGGATTGGCTGTCGAGAGCAAGCACGCCCCGGCCGTCACCGACCGGGAACAGCGGAAGGCCTGCGATGGCCGATTCCAGGGTGATTTCTTCGGTTGCGCCTTCGGGCACGTTGAGCACGGACGCGACCTCGACATCGGTCCTGAACAACAGAGTTTCGTCGTCCATCCAACCGACTGGTGTCCCGAGT
This sequence comes from Actinomycetota bacterium, assembly GCA_032154885.1. GTDB lineage: Bacteria > Actinomycetota > Acidimicrobiia > Spongiisociales > ZC4RG35 > JARDZU01. The sequence goes on along the minus strand of JALDXP010000118.1, from coordinate 6,353 downwards.
GCGATCAGGTCCTCCACGCCGCCGGGGGTCCCGTCACCATCCCAAATGTCGATCCCTGTTATCTCCGAGCCCCCCTCATTCACCCCGACAACAGCGATTGCATTGCCCTCAGGTGACCCCGACGCCGAGATGGGGATGCCGAATCCTTCCACTACGGGCTGGGCCCAGGTCGTCTCAGACGTGAATGGGTTGAATCGTGAAACGCCGACGGCCACACGCTCCGGCTCGTTGGGAACCTCCTGGGTCACGACCAGGATCAAGTCCTCGCCCACGGATCCGATCACCCGGATCGGCTCCCAACCTTCGAACCCGTCATGGGTGATCTCCTCGCCGGCGACCAGGTCGGTGATGACCTCTTCCTGGATCCCATAGATGCCGGAGGTGGTCGCCACCCAATTGATCTCATCTGCTACCTCGATCTCGGTGCGCTCCCACACGTTGCTGCCGGCGTCGAACAGGTAGATGAGGCCGGAGATGGCAATGGGGCGAGTGAGGGGGCCAGGCTCCACTTCGGTGTCGATGTCGGCCGCCTCGACCGCCTGATACTGGGTCCTGATCATGACCCCGATCCTCGGCTCCCCGGAGGCATCGCCCAGGGTCAGCGTTTGCTCGGTCTCCTCATCCCCTCTCATGACGGAGACCTCGACGACGTCGCCGACCTCCTTCTCACCCAGGACGGCAAGCAAGGACTCGGAATCGAGGGTTGGCTGATTGTCGAAGGCCACGATGACATCACCGACGATCAGAAGTCCGTCGGCTGCCGAATCGGGAGTGACCTCCTGTACCAGCACACCCTGTGGCTCTCCAACCAGGAAGGTGCACTGGGCGGGCGGGTCGACGGCCTCGCCGACATCAGGTAGGGCGCCGCGCTCGGGCGGAGTCTGGGCGCAAGCGACCATCACCAAAGACGTGACGAGGAGAGCAATGAACCGCCGTTTCACGGCTCAAATCGTACCGGGTCGCCGAAGCTTCACCCGGGTCGGTCGCTGCCTCAGATCCCCAGGGCACCAGGGTCGGGAGGAACATCCACGGCGTATTCCTGGAGCACCTCGAGCGGGATGATCTCCAGCGCCCTCTCGTGGGTCGAGGCAAGCACGACGGGCGCGGCCATCCCATCGAAATGAGCCCTCAACCAATTCGTCGCGGTCACACACCACCTGTCTCCAGGGACGAGACCGGGGAATCGATACTCGGGCATCGGCGTGGTCAGGTCGTTGCCGATCTGACGTTGGTGATCGAGAAATTCCTCGGTGACGACCGCGCAAACCGTATGACTCCCGACGTCTTCCACACCTGTGGTGCAATCACCATCCCGGTAGAAGCCGGTGAGCGGGTCGGTGCCGCATGGGTCCAGATCGCCGCCAAGGACGTTTTGGCTGATCAGCTCGGCCCTCGCCGGTGCACTCTCACCCGCGGCACGCGAACGTGTCCCAACCGCCCTCGTTGTAGACCGCCCATGCCGCCGCCGCGGTCGAAGCCTCAGGATCGGAGGGTTCGGCACCCGGGAATCCTGCGTTCTCCGCCCTCTCCGCCCAGTACTTCGGCAGATGCTGAAAAAGACCCACGGCACCCGTGCGCAAATTGGTCGAAGCCGGGTTGAATCGAGATTCGCACCAGGCGACCCGGACCGCCTTGTTCACATCCTCGGCAGCGAAGTACTCGGCGACAAGGGCGCGTACCTGGACCTGGGACAGCCACCCGGACTCGTCCGGGGCGATTGTCTCTGACGACTGCTCACCCGATGACGTCGCCTGCTCGCTGGCGACAGTGGTCGCGGTGGCGGCGTCGCTGTCTTCAGCCGAGCTCTGTCCGGCGAGGACGGCGAAGGTGAATCCCGCTTGAGCACCGGTGGTGTGGCCAAGACCTGGTTCGGTCGCGTCGAATTCGAGTTCGGCCTGAGTACTGCCCGAAGTACCAAACGCCGCAAAACCAGCCAGCGCCAGCAGTGCGACTGCCGCCCATCCAGCAATAAACGAGAGGCGTCTCAAACGCATATGAAGTTGACTCCACTGTGGATCGAGTCCTGCGCCGGTGCGCAGAACCGCCACAGCCCGGCCCAGACCCTACCGACCTGTGGATAACCGCGGCAACTCGGAATCGACTCAGACGAGAGCTTTCCCCAACTCGGCCACTACGAGTGGCCAATGCTCCCTCTTGGGGTCGAGCATGGGGAAATGACCCATTCCCGTGACGACTTCGACGCTGGACGATGTGGACAGACGGGTGGAATGCGACACGGGGACGATCTCGTCCTCCTCGCCGTGGACGAGCAACGTCCTGCCATCGATCGGGTCGACAGTGGGTGGCGCCCCTGAGTCGAGCAACCTCTGTGCCTCCCGGGATCCGACAGCACCGGCACTCGCCATGGCGGCCAGGTCTGTGATCGGCGCGAGACCCACGAAGAGCTTGATGTGGTCGCCCCTTCGAGCGACCGCCCAAAGCCCGAGATGTCCACCGGCGGAGTGCCCCACGATCGCGATCGGCATTCCGGGCATCTCCCTGTCGATGAAGTCGATCGCGGACACTATGTCGTGAGCGGGTGCGGGCCAGTGACCCTGCTTTCCCCGCCGGTATTCGATGTTCCAGGTGACAAGGCCGCGGCCCGTGAGATCGACGGCGAGCGTCTCGGTGCTGTCTCGCTCGTACTCCTGTCGCCAAAGACCACCGTGGATCAAGACCACCAAACCTGCCACCTCGCCTGCGGGCCGGCGGATATCACCGACGTTGTCCGGGTGGGGCCCGTAGCCGACCTTCTCGAAAGGGACCGCGGCCCGGTTCTGGAGATGACGCAGAGCGTCCTGATAGCCGCCAATACCGCGGCCAAATATGGTTCGCACACAACTCGGCCCGACGAGAGAGATCGCACGCCACGGCTCCCGTTGCCTGACATTGGAGATATGCACCTCCACCGCCGGCAAACCCACGGATGAGATGGCATCCCCGATCGAGCGGGAGGTGTGGGTCAGCGCACCAGGGTTGATTATCAACCCGTCGACGCCGTCGGCGCTTTGGATCGCATCAACCAGTTCGCCCTCATGATTCGACTGGGAAAACAGGGTTTCGATTCCGAGGGCCGCCCCCCAGCCCTCGATGAGGCCCTCCAGGTCGTCCAACGTGGTATCGCCGTAAACATCCGGCTCACGCGTGCCCAACAAGTTCAGGTTGGGACCGTTGAGCACCAGGACCCGCATCAGGCGACCTGTGGGAGATGATCAGCAATGAGCCCGTGCGCCTCATCCAGCACACTGGAGGGCATTTCTCCGGAGACGAGCTCGAATCGCTTCGACATCGCAGCGATGATGGCAGCGGACACCTTCTCGTTGTCGAGACCGGGGGCACGGTCGGCCAGCGCCCCGGTGGTGCGCGGGTCCCAGTCGAGTCGAAGCGCCCGGTAAACGGGGATCAGGACGTCCCGGATGCGCTCCCCATCGTCCACGACGACCACACCCCCGACATGAGCGGCGCCACGAACCAGTCGCTGGCCGACGCCCATCACTTTGACCCGGCCACCGACGTTGACGGACCACTTCCCCGGGCAATACTCGCCGCGCAGCTCTCCGATGCGTGCGTCGATCCCGAGGCTTTCGAAGGCATCCACCATGATCCCAGCCACCATCTCGAATCGCTCGGTTATCCCGGCTCTCGGCTCTTCCTCCGGCGTGGCCCAGGCAAACGCGAGCGTCTGCTCGTGGAAGACGGCGGCCCTGCCGCCAGCGAGACGTTCGACTGCCCCGAAACCGTTGGCGAGGGCGGCGCGGACTGCCTGGGCGTAGCCGGGCTGGACACGATCGATGACCCCAAATGCCACCACAGGCCCCGGCACGTGGAGACGGATCAGACCGTCGATCTCGCCACGGGCGACGGCGCCGAGTGCGGCGTGGCTGACCGCGACGTCGAGGGCAGGGTGACCGGGATAGGAATCGGTGACGAGTGTGTATCGACGCACAACCAGGAGGATAAGGAACGCGCTGTTACCGTCAGTGGATCGGCGCTGTGGGCTGGGAATATCCGTGTCCAGATTCGGGAACCAGCGAAGCCGGAGGGCTCGTTAACAAGCAGTAAGTCCCCACGCCGAGTTGGGGGCGATGCGACTCGGAGGGAATGTGCGCACCCGTGCCCACATGGCAACGGTTCTGGCCGCGGTCTTCGTCTTGGCCGCTTGTGGAGACGCGCCCTTCACATCTCTGGGTCAGCGCTCTTCGGGTTGGATCGGGGAGCCGACCGTGGTGACCACGACAACCGTGGCGACGACGGTTCCGATCGTCGTAGATGCCAAGGCCCTGAAATGGTTCAACGACGAACTGAGTGCAGCCCCCCTCGACGATCCGGCCGCACTGAAGGTGGCAGTGTTTGCCCGCCGGGCCGGTGATCTGTTCATCCAGGCGAGCCGCACCGAGATCGCCGCCCTCCTGCCCGAGGTCAAGTTTCCAACTTCGACGCCCTACCTGTCCGAGTATGTGACCTCGCAGCTCGTCTTCGACGAGCGAGGTGACCTGGCCGATGACCCGGTGGCCGCCTTCGGCATCTGGTCATCGGAGCCCTACACCAGGTCTCGGTCCGTGGCACAAATGATCATCATGAGTGTCTCTGTCGACCCGGAGGTCGCGGCCGACGTGGCTTCGCCCGGCGCCGACAACTCATGTGAGCGCTTCGCGGACAGGAGCACCGAGGTGTGTGCGGTTACGACGGTCGGCGGGCGTCCTGTGTGGTCGCTCGAGGCATCGAACGGCACGACGATGGTGTGGTTCGACGGCGAGTACCGATATGAGCTCTTCGGACGCGCCTATGTGGCCCCGGCCGCCCTCCAGAAGATGGCCGTCGGCCTCGTCCCGCTCTCGGAGCTAGGCACTACCCCCGGATAACCTTCGCTGGCCGAACTGGAGGCCAGGCATCTATCACTCCGGTGGCTGGTGGAGCTACCTGCAATACGACGAGGAACAGGACAGACCCGACCTCGACCGCGCCCTGCTCCGCCGCGTCTGGTCTTACGGGCGCCCCTATTTGTCGGGTCTCATCGGGGTCCTGGTCACGATCCTGATCATTTCCGGCCTCGGGGTAGTGCCGCCCATACTGATGGGGCGGCTCATCGACGCAGTGACAGGCGACGGTGACATCGGGCAGCTGACCTTGCTCGGGCTCGGCATGATCGTGGTGCCGGTTGTGAGTGCCCTGGTCGGTGTCGTCCAGCGGTGGTGGTCGTCGAATGTCGGTGAGGGGATCATCTTCGATCTCCGTCGGGAGCTATACGAGCATCTGCAGCGGATGTCGCTCCGCTTCTTCACCGCCACCAAGACCGGGGAGCTGATGAGCCGTCTCAACAGCGATGTGGAGGGAGCCCAGTCCGCCATCACCGGCACCTTCGTCTCCATCGTCTCCAATGTGGTCTCCGTCGTCTTCATTCTGTTCACGATGATCGCCATCGACTGGCGGCTCACCCTCCTCGCCGTGGCCGCACTGCCCCTCTTCGTGATCCCGGCACGTCGGGTGGCCAAGGTCCTGAAACGGGTCACCCAGGACCTGATGGAGCACGAGGCCAAGATGTCCGGCATTCTCCAGGAGACATTCAATGTCAGCGGGGCGATGCTGGTCCGGCTATTCGGCCGCTGGGAGGAGGAGGCCAAGCGGTTCACTGATCAGGCCGCCCTCGTCCGCGACTCCTCTGTCAGGCGATCGATGGTGGGCAGGGGGTTCTTCGCTGCTTTGGGCCTCGTCTCGGCCGTGGGGACCGCCGCCGTCTTCTGGGTTGGCGGCGTCCTCGTCATCAACGGTGAGATCGACGTTGGAGAGATCGTCACGTTCGCTGCACTGCTCACTCAGTTCTACGGCCCGCTCTCGGCGATCACCAACTCCAGGGTGGAATTCGCCACCTCCTTGGTGTCATTCGAGAGAGTGTTCGAGGTACTCGACCTCGAGACCGACATCCCCGACCCATCCATCCCCGAGTCACTCGAGATGGTGCGGGGTCGGGTCGAACTCGTGGATGTCTCCTTCCGCTACCAGGGCGACGGCCCGGAGGGCCTCGCCGCGGTCAGACGCTGGAGACGAGCCGCATCAGAACAGAAGGCGCCCAGCCGGGCCAGCACCAGGGAGTGGGCCCTGCGTCATGTCGATTTCGTGGCCGAACCGGGCACTTTGACGGCACTGGTCGGGCCGTCCGGGGCAGGCAAGACCACCATCTCCTATCTCATCCCGCGCCTCTATGACGTCACCGAGGGCGCGGTTCGGGTGGACGGGCACGACGTGCGGGACGTCGCACTCAAGGAACTCGCTGCCGCTGTCGGGGTGGTCACACAGGAGACCTATCTCTTCCACGACACGATCGCCGCCAACCTCAGGTATGCCCGACCCGACGC
>JALDXP010000117.1:0-8189 GCA_032154885.1 Actinomycetota bacterium | reverse complement strand
CTCGAGGCGATCGGTCTCGGCTATCTGATCTGGCTCTGGTTCGCCACCGGTCTCAATAGAAAGGACCGTCGCGAAGGACTGTGGCGGACCGGGCGTATTCCAGACCTGGTCGGTCAGGATGCGTAGATCGATCGCTGTCGCCTTCCTGGCCCTTGCCGCGTGCTCGGGTGGGGCAGCCACGACGACGGTGACAATCGGCGAGGGGGCGACGGATCCGGTCGCCGCCATCGAGGAGTTGCGGGGCCTGCTGGCTCAGGGAGACTTCGGGTCGGCAGGCTCGCTGGCGGTCCCCGGTCAGGCAATCCTCGCATCCCTGGGGGAAGGAGCAACGCCCTCGGCGGTGGCGGCGTCGCTGGAGAACGGCGACGGTGAGGTCGCAGCCAACTTCTGGAATGGCTTTGCCCAGGGTGTCGGAGACACGTTTGGCGGCGACGTGACAGTCGAGGATCTGGGCACCACCACCGAGGAAGGCGTGGAGTTCTTCGTTGTCGGGGTAACCCCGGAAGGGGGTGACCAGCGGGTGATGATCACCCGTGACATTGGCGGCCAGCGGGTCGACCTCTTTGCGACATTCGGGGCGGGTCTCGCGGAGGGGATGATGGGACCGGTGGAGTTGTTGCTCAGCTCCTCCAACGACGACTCACAGCTGATCCTGAGCGCTCTTCAGGACGTGGTCCCCTCGCTGCTGGTGGCGGCGAACGACGAGAGCCTGTCACCCGATTCGGTGCAACGAATCCTGCAACTCGTGGAGCTGATCACCAGGGTCGGCTGAACTGGCTCAGCCTTTCAACGCAGGCACTACCTCGCTTCCCAAGAGATGGATCAACCCGGGCTGGTCCAGTGCCGCCATCTGGAAGGTGACGATGTCGGCATCGAGGTCCCGGACCAGTGGAAGATACGCCTCGATTATCTCCTCTGCCGTGCCGACCCTCGTGTACCGACCCAGGATCTCCTCCCGGGGCATGGCGTCGGCCATCTTCCTCAGCTCGGCCGGGTCGACAGCCTCCAACCTGCCCGGGGCCCTCAGGCCTCGCCACGGGAAGATCGCCTCCCATGCCTCCTCCTCATCCCCGGCGAAGATCGACCATCGGGTGGCGAGGACGATCGGATCCGGCCGCCCTTGGTCCCGGGCGGCCGCTCTCAGCGGGTCGATGACTTTCTCGACGGTTTCAGCGGGGTCCTTCACCGATGTGATGACACCCTGGGCCGACTGTCCCGCCAGAGCGGCCGACTTGGGGCCTCCGGCGGCGAGGAGGATGGGGACCGCGCCGATCGGTGGAGAGTAGAGCTTGGCCCGATCGGTCTGGTAATAGGCGCCCTCGTAGGTGAGCTTCTCACCGTCCAGCAGCCGGCGCATGATCTCCAAGGCTTCGGTCATGCGGCTGTTTCGTTCGGCGTATGCCGGGAACTCGTACCCCAGCGGTCCTTCGTTGATGTTCTCGCCTGTCCCGACCCCGAGGACGAAGCGGCCACCGGAGAGGCGGTCCAGGGTGGCGGCGGCTTGGGCCACAACTCCGGGGTGATACCTGAACAGGGGTGTGGTCACTCCAGTGATCAGTTGAACCCGCTCCGTCGCCTGAGCCATCGCCCCGATCGTCGAGAAGGCGAACCCGGATGCCGACACGTCGTCGACCCAAGGGTGGAAGTGCTCGGATACGACGACGGCATCGAACCCAGCCGCCTCGGCGTGGACGGCCTGTTCGACGAGTTCCTCTGGGTGCCATTGCTCGTGGCCACAGAAGTAGGCGAACCTGGGCAAGAGCAATCCTTTCCGTGCGAGAGTGGGATCTTGCCAGGTCTACTGGTAGGAGACGAAGACGGGCACCGGGGAATGGTCGATGGTGTATGCGGGGGTGGCCGTCTCGGGGGAGTCCTCGTCGAAGAAGTTCTTCCAGCCCCACTTCCAGTGCGCTTCCTCGGTTCCCGCAGTCAGGAACGCGTACGTCTCGTCCTTGGTGGGAATCGGGCCCTGGCCGTCCATCTGGATCACCATTTGCAGCTCGGGTCGCTGCTTCAGCTTTTCCCTGTTCACGATCATCGTCGATTTGAACTGATGAACGATCAGCATCTTCTGGGGCAGGCCGTTGGCGTTGACCAGGTCGGCGAGCCAGTTGACCACGCTGTTGACCTCGGCAGCGCCCACCCGGCCGATCTGGCGCAAATGCACCTGGTCGGGGAGGAGTCGCCACTCCGGGTCCAGCGCGAGCCCGACGTTGGGGAGCGCGAGCAACTCTTCGTATTGCTTGGCCTGGGTGAGAAAGTCCTCACGGCCCGGTTGGAGGTCGAGGATGACGTACATCCCGTTCTCCCGCGCAAACTGAATCCAGGCGGCCAGGCTCTCCGGCGAGGACTCCTCGCTGTAGTCACCGTCTGTCGGACCGGCCGAGGCGACGCTGGCGATGATCTCGAAGGTCGGGATCACCTGGGCACCATCGGACGCGTATTCGGTGAGAAGCGGCTGCATTCGGGCCAGGGTTTCGGCAGGGCCTTGCTCTCCAAGCGCCCCAAGCCCTGCCGCCACCGGGTGCCCGTAGAACGCGACATACCTCCGGGGCACAGACGGGGGAAGAATCTGAAACCCTCCGCCCGGCACCTGAACGCCCCTGATCAGCGTGTCGATCTCCCAGGCCGTGGCGGTGGGCTCGGCGCCCACGTAGCGGATGGCGGATGGGGGCCGGCCGGCCAGAGCAGCTCCGACTACCGGATAGCGGAGGATGTTGGCCGGGTCGTATGCCACCACCGAAGCTCCGATCGCACGACCGGTGGCCGCCGCCGAGAGGATGGACACCGGCTGAGACGCGGGGACCATCCAGGCGAATTCTGACCCGGATGGAGCGGCGAGCCCTCGGATGACAGCGGCTGCGTCGATCACTGGATCAGTGGGCACTGTGGTGGTGGTGGCTTGCGCCGGGCCTTGGGGGACCACTACACGATCGCGCATCGTCAGGCCCCCGATGGTCTCGACGACCGTCGACGCATCGGGGGCGGGTGGGAGGGGGACATTTCCAGCCGCGCCCAGGGTGTTTCGGGCGAGAGCCACCGCTTCGGGGATGGCCGGCCGGAGCAGTCCCGCGTCAGCCGGGGTAACGACCTCGACGGCGCCCATCAGATGGACCGTCAAGGGGTCGAGCCGCTCCAACTCTCGTGCGAGCTCAGGGTGGGGGTGAAGAAGTGGTGCCCCGAGGGCCGCGGCGAGCTGGGCAGCCACGGCGACCTCGTCGAGGTTGGTCTCGGCTACCACCACAGCGTGGTCGGAGCATGGGAAGATCTCCCTCGACAAGACCAGGGCATCGCCGGCGACGGAGCCGGTGGCGACCGGTGCCGTGCCTCCAGGAACCGGTGTGCAGACACGCTGGCGCGGCACGGTTGTGGCCGGGGTAGGTGCGAGCGTCGTCGATGTCGTGCTCGACGTGGCGGTGGTCACGACCGAGATCGTCTCAGTCGGTGTCTCCCCGACGACGATGCTGCACGCGGCTAGGGCGCATAGGAGCAGGCGAAATACGTGTTTCATGGGGGGGAACCGGCGTCAGGGTACCGATGTCTGGTTTCAATCTCGGCGACGCGCCTGCCAGACCAAACCGATGGCGACCAGGGCAGCGCCAACCACCCATACGCTCACGGGCACGTAGAACGAGAGAACGGCGCACGAGATCAGCCCCAGCCATGCCGTCCAGCGCCGGCGGTCGAGTGCGAGCGCCGAAAGGTTGGTGATCCCGTAATAGAGAAGGATGGTGAAGGCGGAGAAGCTCCAAGCGATGGCGAGGTCGCCGATCCCCACGATGATGAGGATGGGCACAGCACTGATCGAGATCGCGGCCGCAGGGGTAGCACGATGATCGAGCTTGGACAGACGCCGCGGCATATCGTTGCGTCGGCCCATGGCGAGCCACACGCGGGAAAGGCCGAGTACCAGGTTGAGAAGAGCACCGAGCATCGCGGCCACCCCGCCCACCAGGACCACAACGGAGAATGGCTCCGTCACGAGATCGACCAAGGTCGCGCCGCCCTCTATGCCCGATCCCCAATGCTGACCACCGAGCGCTCTTCCTCCGATGGCGACCAATCCGTAAAGGCAGATCGCGAGGGTGAGGGTCCACATCACCGCCCTGGGAATGGTGACCTCAGGTCGGCGCACTTCCTCGCCGAGGGTGGCGATACGTCCGTACCCGGTGTATGCCACGAAGAGGAAAGGGATCGCCGGGACAAGGCCGAGTCGAATCGAGTCCCCGTCGATTGGTTGTGGGGGGCGCCCTTGAGTCAGAGCGACGAACGCGAAGACCAGAAGCGAGCCCACTGTCACCGTGACGAGGACCGCATTGACAATGATCGTGCGCTTCAGACCAGCCAAGACGAGCGCTGTCACCACAACCACCGCCACGCCAGCCGATATCCGGGGATCCCACGGCAAGTCGAGGAACGCCGCCATACCGAGGGCGGCCGCAGCTGCAGATGCGGTCTTGGCCAGGAGGAAGAGCCAGCCGGCCGTGAATCCCCATGATGCTCCCAGGGTGCGGTATCCGTATTCGTAGGTGCCTCCCGCTACTGGGAACCGGCCAGCGAGAAATGCGGAGGAGAGACCGTTGAAGACGGCTACCGCGCCAGCGATCGGGATCGCCATCAGCACCGCGTCACCCCACAGCCCAGAGGCGACCCCGATGGCGACAAAGGCCCCGGTGCCGAGTATCGAGCCCAGCCCGGTGACGATCGCCCCGCCGAGACCCATCTCACGGCGGAGGACTTGAGCCATCAGAAGAGGCTGTCTGTCTCTGCCTTCTCCCGAAGCTCGGGCCCGTTGTTCTTCACCGAGTTCACCCTGTTCGATACGGCATGCTCCATGATCATGTCGGGGTCGATGGGCTGTAGGAGGCCCGCCGCCTCCTCGGGGTCTTGCAGGTCACGGTCGAGCCACGCGTCCCATACCGAGGGGACGAGGGAAACAGGCATTCGGTCGTGGAGCGCTGAGACGGGCCCGTCGGCCCCTGTGGTGATGATGGAACAGGTGCGGTTCCAGATTTCTGTTTCCGGGTCGAGTCTCGAAGCCCAGATCCCGGCGAACGCCATCGGGTGTCCATCCGCGCGGTAGACCCAATGGGGGGTACGTCCTGATGCCTTTGGCTCCCACTCATAGAAGCCGTCGGCCGGGATCAAGCAGCGTCTCCTAGAGAAGGAATCCCTGAATGCGGCGGTGCTTGCGACGGTCTCGGCTCGAGCATTGATGTGTATCGAGCGGGCGTCCTTGGCCCAGTGGGGCACCAGCCCCCATGGCATCGAGCCAAGGGACCTCACTCCGTCGCGCTCGGCGATGACATATACGGGGTCGGTCGGCGCCACGTTCCAATTCGGCTCGATCCGCTCGGCCAGGACTTCGTCTACACCGAAATACTCGGCGTAGAAGTCGAGGTCACCGGTGATCGAGAAGCGACCGCACATAGCCTTGAGGTTAGGAGCATCGCCGATCTCGAACCTGAGGCGATTCGGCCCGTATCCGGGCTTGAGAACCTGAGGTTCGGGGGTGTCAGACCGCGGAGCGAAGGGAGACGAGGGTCTCGAGGAGGTCGGCCAGGGTCGACGGGTCAGGGACGGACACCTGGGCCAGGCTGGGGCCGAGACCGACATGGACACCAAGGTCGAAAGGCCCGAGCGCGGCAAAGGCTGTCTCGTCGGTCACATCGTCGCCCATGAACAGCACCCGGTCGGCCCCGATCTCCTCTTTCAGCTCCAGAAGGGCCACGCCTTTGTCCACCGAGGAGTCGGACAGCTCGACGATTTTCTTCCCATCGAGAACCTTCAGCCCATCGATCGTCGAGGCGCGGCGCCGCAGATCGTCCACCACGGCATCGGGGTTGGCCACGAGGCGGTAGTGGAATCCGACCGACCGCGCCTTGTGCTCGGCCCGGGATCCCGGTGCGGCCCGCGTCGCCGCGTCGACCAACAGGCGTGCCTCAGTGAGCGCCGCTGATTCGGGGCCAGTGCCGGCGCCGTGGTCGGCCCCGTGCTCTCCGATGAGGATGAAGGATGGATGGTCGAATCGATCGACGAGATCTGCGCGGCGACGACCGCTGATCACCGCCACCGTCGTGCCTTCGATCCCGGCCAAAGCCTCGAGGGCAGCCTTGGATCTGGCGAGTGGCGTGGCCAGGTCGGGGTCTTCGACGATCTCGGCCAGCGTGCCGTCGAAATCACTGGCTACGAGCAGGCGCTTCGTTGTCGCCAGCTCCTCGATCATCCTTCGATCGCCTCGAGGTTCTGACGGGCCCAGGTGTGGACGTCGAGCCTTCCCACCGTTCTCCTCAGTCGCGACATCCGTCGGGTCTGTTCCTCAGGATCCATGACGACCGCTTCATGCAGCGCCACCGCTAGACCGTCGAGGTCGTAAGGGTTGACGATGAGAGCATCGGTCAGGCGCTCGGCGGCCCCGGCGAACTCGCTGAGAATCAACGCACCCCGATTGTCGTTTCGGGTTGCGACGTATTCGAGTGCCACGAGGTTCATGCCGTCCCGCAGCGGCGTGATCATCATCACGTCGGCGGCGAGATAGGCCCCGACCAGGTCTTCGAAGGAATAGTTCCGGTAGAGATAATGAACCGGCGTCCATGACGCTCGGGCGAACCTTCCGTTGATCCGTCCCACCATCTCCTCGACCCGGCGTCGAATCGCCTGGTACTCCCCGACGTCCTCGCGGCTGGGCACGGCGATCTGGATGAACGAGACCTTTCCGATGAGCTCCGGATGCCGCTGCAACATGACCTCGAATGCCCGGAGCCTGAGATCGATCCCCTTGGAGTAATCGAGCCGGTCGACCCCGAGGATCACATGCTCCGGGTCTCCGAGATCACTGCGAAGCCGTTCGGCAGCTTCCTTCGCCTCAGGGGCATTTCCCGCCGCCTTGCTCTGCGCGAGATCGACAGAGATCGGCACCGCCTGGGCTCTCACCAGACGGCCGTCGTACTCGAGGGCCGAGGCCGGGCCCTGGGCGCCTGTGATCTCGCGGGCGGCGGCAGCGAAGTTGAGCACGGCCCGCCGGGTCTGGAAGCCGAGGTAGTCGGCCCCGAGGAGACCTTCGAGGACCTGACGCCGCCAAGGAAGCCGCTCGAAGATGTCGACCGGTGGGAACGGGATGTGGAGGAAGAACCCGATCCTCGCCCCGGGAAGTCGCTGGCGGACCATGGCCGGGACCAATTGCAGCTGGTAGTCGTGCACCCAGACCTTGCCTTCAGGCCCGGCTGCCCGCGCGACGGCCCGGGCGAAACGATCATTCACCTCCTGGTGAGGGTGCCACCAGTGCCGATGGAATTCGAGGGGGCGGATGGCGTCGTGGTAGAGGGGCCATATCGTCCCGCTGCAGAAGCCGTCGTAGTGGTTCTCGACCTCCGACTCCGAGAGAACGACCGGCCGGTTCCGGATGCCTGCGGCCGTGAACGACTTGGTGTCGCCACCGGGTCCCCCGTTCCAACCGACCCACACCCCTCCGTTCTCTCTGAGCACAGGCGCCAGGGCCGAGACAAGACCGCCGGGGCTGGTCTTCCATTTGCCGCTGCGCTCGTCCCAGGCGACCGGGAGACGATGGGCAGCCACCACGAGTGGGCTCCGGCCGCCATCTGGTTCCACAATTACGACGATACCCGCTGGCCCGGATCCCCCAACCGAGCCATTCGACGCCGCAGCACCGAGAGAATGGGAACATCGGGGTGTGCTTGCTGCCTTGAACGTCGTGGCAATCGGTCTCGGTCTCGGGGCCGGGGCTCTCGCCGCCACCATTATCGCTCTGACACTCGCCGGGCTCTTGACGGTTGCCGGCGTGGAGGGAGGGGCCGACATCGGTCTTGTCGTAGGTGTTGTGCTCGGATTGGCCGTGGCGGGCTGGGTTTCGGGTCACATGGCCCGTCACTCCGAACGCTTCCATGGTGCGGTGACAGGATTGCTCCTGGCTGGGCTCATCGTCGTCGTGGCCAGGCTGGGAGGCAGCCCTGCGCCGACGATGTCGGTGTTGTGGCTGGCACTGGTAGCTGCGGTCATAGCCGGTCTCACCGGCTGGCTGGCCGGTCGACGAAAGCGAGCAGGCTCGTAGAATGATGTCGTGAGCCCGTCGGGCGACCGCGGTCGAGAGACCGAGGAAAGTCCGGACTCCATAGGGCGTGGTGCTGGGTAACACCCAGGCGGGGCGACCCGACGGAAAGTGCAGCAGAGAG